>JAUIJR010000525.1 GCA_030431075.1 Polyangia bacterium
TCGATGGCGCTTGGCGTTCGCTCTCGGACCCGCGCTTGTCCGAGCGCGAGCGCCTCGACGCGCAGATCCGTGAGCGCGTCGACTGGATGCGCGGCCAGGTGCAGTCCGGGAACTACCTCGAGGTCGTGCCCGGATCTTTCGCGCGGGCCGAGGCACGCGTGCAAGGGGCCGAAGCGATGGACGAGTTTCGGGCCGTGGCGGCCGAGGCGAGCTTGCGCTGCATGCCCTT
The DNA here is from genome assembly GCA_030431075.1 of Polyangia bacterium. Lineage (GTDB taxonomy): Bacteria > Myxococcota_A > Polyangia > Nannocystales > Nannocystaceae > JAUIJR01. The sequence goes on from JAUIJR010000525.1 coordinate 230, forward strand.
GGCCCCGTCCGAGGCCCTGCTCAAGCCGCCGGCCCCCGAGGTGGGGGGACTTCCCGACCCGGACTTCGATCGCAACAACTGCGCCTCTTTGCATCCCGGCGAGTGGGTGCGGGTGTTGGGGCACTACCTCGAGCCCGAGGCCGCCAAGGGCGGTTCGGGCGACTGGTACTACGTGCACGCGGGGCACTCGGTTGGCTGGCTGAACGCGCCGACGTGGACCCCGGCCCTCGACGCGGCCGGCTTCGAGCGTTGGCAGTCGCGCACGCCGGTCTTTCCACTCGACGACGAGACCAAGAGCGCGCAGGGGCGTCCCTTGCGGCTCGGCAGCCGGGCCTATCTCGTCGAGGAGGAGGCGGCCGGGCCCCCCGAAGACGGGCAGCTCGAGATCTGGATGCCGAGCGAGACGGGCTGGACGCGCGACCGGATCGCGGCGGCGCGCGTGCATGTCGGCCCGCTCCCGCTGACGCGCCGCCAAGCCCTCGACTGGGCCTTCTCGGAGCTGGGCTCGCCCTACGGTTGGGGCGGGCGCGCCGGCGAGCGTGACTGCTCTCGCTACCTGCGCGACCTGGGCTACGGCTTTGGGCTCGAGTTGGCGCGGCACTCGGCGGTCCAGTCCCAGCACGCCCCGGAGCGCATCGATGTCTCGGCCCTCGACGACGCGGCCAAGCGCGCGGCGATCCTCGAGGCGCAGGCGCGGGGCCTGGTCTTCGCCTACATGCCTGGTCACATCATGATGATCTTGGGCGAGGCTCCCGACACCGAGGGGCAGCCGCAGATCTTCGGCATCTCGTCGATCAGCGAGTTCCTCGTGCCCTGCGCCCAGCCCGGAGGTCCCGATGCGACCAAGCGACTCGACCGGGTCGCGGTCACGACCCTCGAGCTCGGCCGCGGGACGTCCCGGCGGGCCTTCATCGAGCGCATCACGACCCTCGTCGTCCTCAGCGAGCCGGCGAGCGAGGCGCCCGCGAGCGAAGACGAGGCCCCTTCGGCGGGCTGACGCCTTTGCGCGCTTGCCCCCCATGCGGCCCCCTGGGTAGGTTGCTGCGATGCCTCGCCCCGCGTCCTCGTCCTCCAAGTCGTGGCTCCCCATCCTCACGCTGGCCGGCCTCGTCGCGGCGGGCTGCGGCAGCACCGACGCCGGCGACGAAGCGTCGAGCGAGGTGAGCGGGGAGTCCGAGGCGGAGAGTTCGGGCGAGTCGGAATCGGAGTCGGAGTCGGAGGACGGGGGCGTGGCGACCGGCGACCCCGAAGGCGAGTGGTGTTACGGCGATCCGGGCCCCAATCCCGACTGGGCCTTCGCCGCGATCGGCGGCGAGTACGAGATGTCGGCGGCGGCGGCCTGCCCCCCGGCCTTCTCGGCCAACACCGTCTACATGCTGAGCATCCGCGAGGACACCCAGACGATCGACATCTCCACCGACATCGGCAGCCGCACCTACACTTGGGACGGCGACGAATGGGATGGCGTGTGTTCGATCGATCAGTACGAAGGTGGCGTGGAGCTGTGGGTCATGGACGACCTCGAGAACGGCATCGCGGTCGGATTTTCCGAGGGCGGTGTCTTCGAGCACTTCCAGGGCTTCATCGGCGTACCGATCGGTTGTACCTTGCGCCGCCACCAAGGCTGAGCGCGTGTGAGTAAGAAGCCCTCCAAAAAGCAGCGAGACCGGCAAAAACGCCGGCAGCAAAAGCGTCACAAGGGGCCCGGCCGCCGTGAGGCCGACAAGGTGCGGGCGGCCAAGGTCGACCAGCGGCACAAAGAGGGCTCGCTCGACGGGCTCAAGCGCGCGCCGCCGCCCGAGCTGTTGCCCGCTTTGGTGCTGGCGGCCGGCGCAGCGATCCCCGTCTTGGGCGTGCGCTTTTATCCCCAGTGGCCGGTCTACGCTCATGTCGGGACCTTCCTCGCCGCCGCCTTGGTCTTCACTTGGCTGGCGCGCCGCGTCGCCAAGCGTCGCCCGCCCAAGTGGGACCCGCTTTTGTTTTTTGGCGTCTCGGCTTTCGCCGCCGCCATGAGCTGGTCGGGGGACGCGGGGGCCTTGTGGGTCGTGAACTCGAGCGCGGCCGAAGTGACTTGGGAGGTCGACGGCGGGATCGAGATGCGCCTCGAAGCGGGCGGTCGGGCGCGCTTGGACCTGCGACGGGGTCCGCATGAGCTGCGCTCGGAGTCCCAGATCGTCAAGTTCGAGCTCGAGCGGGGCGAGCGACTGGCCCTCGCACTCGGCGAGCGCGCCTGCATTCGCGTCGACGGCGAGTCACGCCCCGAATCGATGATGCGCCTGAGCGCGGCGCGCGGTCAGCCCGAGCCCTGTGCGCCCGAGCGCGGGGACCTGCCGCCGACGACGGGCGACACCGAGCCATGAGCTTGTGGACACGGCTGTTCGGACGCAGTCGCGTCCGAGAGATCGATGCTTGGCGTGGCCAAGTCGAGCGCGGGGCCACGGTCAGCGTCACGGGCGTGGTCGAAGCCGAAGAGACCTTCGACTGCCCGCTCACCCAAGAGATCTGCGTGGCCGCGGCCTACCGGGCCCATGTCCCCGGTTTCGTGCAGCGGGCCTACGGTCTGCACGCAGGCGGCGCGATGAACTTGGTCGCCAACGCGACGCAGGCCGTCGACTTTTTCGTGCGAGATCCCACGGGGCGTGCGCGCGTGGTGGTGGACCCGGGCCGCGAGTTGGTCGAGCTGCACGTCGAGATGTTGCAGCGCTACGGTTTCGAGCTGCAGGCCCAAACCCAACGGCTGCGACCGGGCGACCGCGTGATGGTGCGCGGCGAGGTACTCGAGAGCCCACGCAGCTCCCCGATGCGCGCACCAGACCACGATCTACTGATCCGGGCGACGCACTACGAGAGCATCGGCGACGTCGCGTAGCACCCCAACGCCCAGCGCGAGTGGGGCACTTCGCCACGCACGACGGGTCGAAGCTCGGCCGAAACGCCGGCCATGCACTCGGAAAGTTGGCGCGATGTCTGCAAGTCTCAACCCCCAACGGCAGACTTGGACGCGAAGCGATGTGCAACAAAAAGTGCAAAGCGTCGAAAGTCTCGCTACCATTCGCCTCGAGCATCAGGCCGTGAGCCGGTGATGACCCGGGGCCTCAACCAACGAACGGAACGAAGATGGAAGAAATCATCAACGGTTTGATGGAGAAGGTCGGGCTCGACAAAGAGCAAGCCGAAGGGGTCATCGAGTACCTCAAAGAGAACGCGAGCAAGCTGCCGGAACTTCTCGGCGGTGGCCTCGATGATCTCAAGGACAAACTGCCGGGAGCACTCGGCGGCCTGTTGGGCGGAGACTGAGTCCGCCCCCACCGGCTCGCGGGAGGAGGGTCCACGCGAGCCGGTCACCTTCATCTCGCGTGGGCGCCATTCAG
>JAUIJR010000526.1 GCA_030431075.1 Polyangia bacterium
TCGCGGTCGAGGTTGCGGCGCACGATCTCGGAGAGCTTGGAGGACAAGCCGGTGATCCGCGACTTGGAGTTCGAGATGTCGAAGCGGACGATCGCGTCCATCGTCTTGAGCTCGTCCTCGGCCGCGAAGCAACGCTCGCCGCGCAACATCTCCCACATCATGGTGGCCAAGGCGAACAGCTCGGTGCCGACGTTGGCCTCGCCCGCGCCGGTGATCCGCTCGGGGGCTTTGTAGGCGGTGTGTCCGGCCGTCTTGGTGTCGTGCTCGGCCGCGAGCCAGCGGCTGCCGGCCGCGCCGAAGTCTCCGAGCACCACGTCGCCGTCGAGAGAGACGAAGACGTTGGCCGGGCACAAGTCGCGATGAAGGGCGTCGACGGGGTTGGCCGAGCCGTCCTCTTCTTCTTCGGCCATGTCGTGCAGGTGATGCAGGGCCGAGGCGAGCTGGGCCGCGATGTAGACCACCAGCTCCTTGTCGAGCGCGAGGGCTTCGTCCCCGTCGTGGCCGAGCAGGCGGGCGAGGTCCACGCCGTCGACGTAGTCCATCACCATGTAGGTCACGCCGTCTTGGGTGCCAAAGCCGTGCAGGGTCGGCACGCTGGGGTGGTTGATGGCGCGCAGGAGCTTGGCCTCGTGCTCGAACAAGGCCATGCGCGTGGGCAGGGTCTCCTCCGGGCCGGGGGGCAGGAGCTTGACCACGTAGCGGACGGCGCCCTCTTCTTCTTCGTGCGCGGCCAAGAAGAGCTCGGAGCGCGAGGGAGAGCCCTCGAGGCGGCGAAGCAGTCGGTAGCGCCCGAGGTTGCGAAGCTCCATGGCAGCGAGTTTGCATGGAGCGGATCCGGCTGTCTAGCGTGCCCCCGGCTCGCCAACGCGCCCCGACCACCACCGCCGCGCGCGCCCGCGTTTGTTGCTACAACTGCCGACGGTGACCGATCTCGCCGCGCCAGCGCCCATCACGATCCTCGGGGCGGGCCTGACGGGCCTGAGCTGCGCCTACCACCTCGGCCGCGCCGCCACGCCGCCCCCTTGGCTACTCGTCGAGCGCGAGGACCGCGTGGGCGGTCACGCCAAGAGTCACCGCCACGAGGGCTACACCTTCGACGTCACCGGTCACTGGCTGCACCTGCGCGACCCGGAGATGCAGGCCCTGGTCGATCGACTCTTCGCACCGGGCGACTGGGCGCGCGTGGAACGCGAGACACGGATCTGGTCGCACCACGCCGAGCTGGCCTACCCCTTTCAGGCCAACTTGCACGGCCTGCCCCTGGAGGTGGTCAACGAGTGCTTGGTGGCCTACGTCGAATCACAGCGCGAAGAGGCCGCCGGCCGTAGCCAGCCGCGCAACTTCACCGAGTTCGTGACCGCGCGATTCGGCGCGGGGATGGCCCGGCACTTTTTCGTGCCCTACAACCAAAAGCTGTGGGGCATGAGCCCCGACGCGCTCACGGCCGACTGGGTCTCCCGCTTTTTGCCCCTGCCCGACACCGCGCAGATCTTGGGCGGCGCGATCGGCTTGCGCCAAGAGGGCCTCGGCTACAACGCGCACTTCATGTACCCGAAGGCCGGGGGTATCGACGCACTCCCCGAAGCGCTGGCCAAGGCGGTCCGTGACCAAAGCGCGAAGGGGGAGCACGGCGCCTTGCTCACCGGCCATGCCCTCGAGTCCATCGACCTGGGCGCGCGCCGCCTGCAGCTCTCGGGCGAGTCGAGCTCGCGCCCCTTCGATCGCCTGGTCTCGACCTTGCCCTTGCCGATCTTGATCGAGCGCATCGAAGACGCCCCCTCGGAGATCCGCGAGGCCGCGGCGGCCCTGCGCTGGGTGAGCTGGCGCTACCTCGACTTGGCCACCCGCAGCCAAAGCCCGCGCGACTGGCATTGGTGCTACGTGCCCGAGACCCGCTACCCCTTTTTTCGCGTCGGCTGCTACACGAACGCGATGCCGAGCATGGCCCCCGAGGGCTGCGGCTCTTTTTACGTCGAGCTCAGCGATCGCGAAGGCGCGATCGACATGCCCGGCGTGTTCGAGGGCCTTGCCGAGATGGGCGCAATTCGCGGCCCGGAGGACGTGGCCTTCGCCCATGAGCGTCGCATCGAGTTCGCCTACGTGGTCTTCGACGACGCCCACGCGCAGGCGACGGCGACCTTGCACGCCTGGCTCGAGTCGCAAAAGATCCGCTCGTGTGGCCGCTATGGCGCATGGATCTACAACTCGATGGAAGACTCGATGCTCCAAGGTCGTGACGCCGCGCGTTGGGCCTTGACCGGGGCGCCCGCGCGCGCGAAGTAGGGGCGAAAGATGGCCGACCCCGAAGTCTCCATCGTGATCCCGGTCTACAACGAGTCCGAGATCCTTCACGACTCGGTGAGCGAGTACACGGCGGCCCTCGAGGCGAGCGGCCTCGACTACGAGCTGATCTTGGCCGAGAACGGCAGCCGCGACGGCACACCGGAGCTCGCGGCCGAAGAGGCCGAAGCCAACCCGCGGGTGCGCACCTTCAGCTACCCCGAGCCCAACTACGGCGGGGCCCTGCGCGAAGGCATCTACCAAGCGCGCGGACGCTACGTGGTCTGCGAAGAGATCGACATCTGCGACGCGGACTTCGCCTTGCGCGCCCTCGATCGCCTGCGCGCGGGCGAGGCCCAGTTCGTGGTCGGCTCCAAGGCGATGCGCGGCGCCCACGACCGCCGCCCGCTCAGTCGTCGCGCGGCCACCCGCGCCTACAACGGCCTGCTGCGCGTGACCCTGGGCTTTCGCGGCACGGACACCCACGGCCTCAAGGCCTTCGCCCGCGAGCCCATCGCCGAGGTGGCGGCCCGCTGCATCGTGGAGCACGACGTCTTCGCCTCGGAGCTGGTGATCCGGGCCCAACGCGAGGGCCTGAAGGCCCTCGAGATCCCGGTCGAGATCGTCGAAAAGCGCGCGCCCTCGATCGACCTGGCCAAGCGCGTGCCCCGGGTCGCCAAGAACGTGGGCCGCTTGATGTTGGCCATCCACCTCGGTCGCGATCCGGGCGCCAAAAAAGACTGAGCCGAGGAGCGCGAGAACAAGTGGCGACCTTCGTCTCGATCGACCTCGACGACCTGGCTTGCTACCACGCGATCCACGGCCTGTCGGCCAAGGCCGAAGTCGGGGTCATCCTCGAGCGCTGCTTGCCCCGCTTCGTGGAGTGGATGGCGGAGCACAAATCGCGCGGCACGATCTTCGTGATCGGCCGAACCCTCGAAGCGGACCTGGAGCGCGAGGGCAAGGGGGCGGCGAACTTGGCGGCCGCCGCGGCCGCGGGTCACGAGCTGGCGAACCACTCTTTCGCCCACGACTACGACATGGTCGACTGGCCCGCGGAGAAGATCGCCGAAGACCTGCACCGCTGCGACACGCTCTTGCGTCGCGTGGCCCCCGAAGCCCCGAAGCCGACGGGCTTTCGCGCACCCGGCTACACCCACGACAAGACGATGCTGGCCCAGGTATCGGCCCTGGGCTACCGCTACGACAGCTCGCGCCTGCCCTCGCCGGCCTACTACCTGGCGAAGCGCGGCGTGATGGCCTGGATGCGCGTGCGCGGCCGCCAGTCGAACTCGCACCGCGGCGGCGCG
>JAUIJR010000050.1 GCA_030431075.1 Polyangia bacterium
GGCCAGCGGGTGCGGGTTCCAAAGCGCACACCGTCGAAGTCGGCGCCCTTGATCGCCGCCATCACCAAGCTCGCGTTGCGCAGGTCCGCATCGTTGAACTTCGCGTCACGGAGATCCGCGCGGCTCAAGTCGGCCCCGCGAAAGTCGCTGTTCGTCAGGTCGGCCTCGCGCAGGTCCGAACCACTCATCAGACAGCAGCGCAGGTCCGTGCCGCGCATCGACACGGAGCTCGCCGGCCCCGACATCGACCCCAAGCGCAAGGAGGCGCCATCGAGGACCGCGCCACCGAGGCGACATCGTCGGAAGGTCGCGCCCTTGAGATCGGCGTCGATCAGCTGGGCCCCGCGCAGGTCACAGCGAGAGAAGCGGGCATCGGCGCCTTCGATCTCGACGAGGACCGACGACGAGAGTTCGCAGCCTTCGAGGTGCGCCTCCGAGAGCAAGGCCCCGGCCAAACGCGCCTCGGAGAGCTTGCAGTCTTGCAAGTGCGCCCCGACGCAGGAGGCACCGCTCATGTCGACCCCCTCGAGGTCGACCGCTTGGAGTCGCGTCGCCTCGAACTTCACGCCGGCGAGCTGCGCCCCCCCGAGCTGCACCTTCTCCAAGATGCACCCGCTCAGGTCGGCGCCTCGCAGGTCGCTCTCTCGCATGTCCACGCCACGCAGCATCGGCCCGAGCGGCGCGCCGTTGACGAGGTGCACCAAGGTACGCGGGCGCAGGCTCATGTGCCGCAGGTCGGCCTTCTTGAGCTTGGCGCCGCTGAGCTGGACATCACGCATCTTCGCGTTCGCCAAGGAGGCCCCGTCGAGCTTGGCGTCTTCGAGGTTGGCTTTGGTCAGGGTCGAGCCGGACAGGTCCGCGCCGCGCAGGTCGGCGCCGCGAAAGTCACAGCTGGTCAGATCGCAGTTACTCAAGTCGACGCCGCGCAGCTTGGCCCCGGCGAACTCCAGGTTGCGAAGTTTGAGATCACCGTGCTTCGCACGCAGTTCGTTCCACGCTTCGACCCCGCCTTCCGCCCCGAGAATCTCGGTGGCTTTCTTGGGACCGGGGCCTCGGCGGCCACCGCTGCTCTTCTTGCTGCTCTTTTTTCGGCTTCGTGTCTTGGTAGGCATGTGCAGTCGTGCACCGTGTCGACGGCAGGATGTGCGCGTCTTCTCGGTGCTCCGCCCCAACAGCAATGCAAAGTCGGTGCCGAAAAAAGCCGAGTTCGAGCGCCGAAAAGAGCTGTTGAGCATCCGCTGGAGCGGATCTACGAAGCATTCTTGGCTGATACCGCGATTCGGCTGTCCCAATCTGAAGCACTGTTCCGCGCCGAGACAAGCAAAGCGCCCCGGGACGCACCGAAAGCTCGTGCTACTCCCCCAGCGTGGTCGCCCCTTGGACTGACACGCCCAACATCGCCGTCTTTGCCGATTTCGAGAACGTCGCCCTCGGCGCTCGGGACGCGAAGTTCAAGCGCTTCGACATGGACTTGGTGCTGCAGCGCCTGCTCGAGCGCGGCAACATCGTCGTGCGCAAAGCCTACTGCGACTGGGCCCGCTACAAGGCCGATCGCAAGTCATTGCACGAGCGCAGCTTCGAACTCGTCGAGGTCCCCCACATCAAGATCTCGGGCAAGAACTCGGCCGACATTCGCATGTGCGTCGACGCCCTGGACCTCGCGCATACCAAGCAGCACGTCGAGATCTTTGCGCTCATCACCGGCGACAGCGACTTCTCGCCGCTCGTCAGCAAGCTGCGCGAGAACAACAAGCGCGTCGTCGGCATCGGCGTGCGGCAGTCGACCAGTGATCTGCTCGTCGACAACTGTGATGAGTTCATCTACTACGACGACCTCGTTCGGGAGTCGAAGCCCAGCCCGGGTCGGCGCGGACGTTCGCGCAAAAAGAGCTCGAAGGCGGGCGCCAAGGCGGAGGACCTCGGACTCGCGGCCATCGAGTTGGTGACCGACACGGCGGAGCGCTTGTTTCGCGATCGTCCCGACTCGCTATGGGGCTCGATGGTCAAACAGACCCTCAAGCGCAAGCAGCCCAACTTCTCCGAGAGCTACCACGGCTACCGAAACTTCAACGAGCTCCTCGAAGACGCGCGCGAGCGCGGCTATCTCGTCCTCGAAAAGGACCAGCGCTCCGGCGGCTATCTCATCGTAGAGCTGGGCCCCGAAGCCTGAGCCCAAGGCCTGAGCCCAAGACCTGAGCCCGGCTCGCGAGTCCAGCTCATCGCCCCAAGAGCGCGGCCAAGCGCGCACTGAGCTGTCGATAGAGCTCGCCCGCTTCGGGCCCCAGCGCCGCGGCGTGACGCTCGGCGACCTCCAGTTCACCGCGGGCCACGGGCCCCGTCACCCCGTCGGGGACCCCCAGGGCCACCAGGTTGTCGACCGCGCTGCGCAAGAGCGCGTCGGTGACTCCGGCCAAAGTGGCGTCATCGTCCCCTCCCACCTGCACGGTCGCCGCGAGCTCTCGTCGCCCGGCTTCGCGCAAGACCGCGACGTAGTTGGCGACCAAGGCACACGCCGCGTGGTAGCGGGCGCGACCGGACGCGTCGAGATGATCGAGTTCGAGGATGGGCCCGGGTCCCGCGAGTCGCGTCGCCAAGCTACGAGCCTCCGGATGCCCTTCGATGCCCCAGCCCGCGACTTCGATCTGGGAGCGCGCGCGCTCGCTGCGTAGCGAGCAGATCGGATGCAAGGTCCCCACGGGATGCCCCGCCTCGACGAGCGGCGCCAAGGCCAGCTCGGCCCGCAAGGAGCCGGCGGCGTGCAGCACGGGAGTCTCCGGCCGCAGTCCCCAGCTGGAGGGGGCGGTGGCGAGCGCACGGGCGAGCTCGCTCAGATGCCCATCGCGGCCCAAGATCAGCACGCCGCTCGGCGGAGCGGAAGGGGCTTCGTCGTAGCGGCCGGCCAACAAGCTCCGCGCCGAAAGGTACTCGACCTCGAACCATGGATCGGCGCGCATGATCTTGCGACCCAGGTGCGCGCCGACGTTGCCACGACCGACGATCCATAGATGACCGGCGGGCGCGCGGGTCACCAGTTTGGCCACGCGCGCGCCGAGGGCCGCGTCCAAGGCGGCCGCGTTCGACTCGGGAGCCTCGAGCCAGGCCCGCACCTGCGTCGAGCTGACCGCCGGCAAGGACACCGCCGAAGCCGCTCCCAAGGCCGAGTCGGCATCGTCTTCGTAGCCCGCCCGCGGCACGACCAGCGGGGCGAACTCCGCTTCGATCTGGTCCCAGCGGTGCCATCGCTCGGTCTCCCCGGTCTGGGTGATGTCACTGCCGACGACCAAACGAACGCGGTACTCCGGGTAGCGCTCGGCAACGGCCGCCAACAAGCGCAGCGCGTAGCTCGGTCGCCCCCCGTCGGCCTGCGCGAGCTCGGCTTCGATCTCGGAGACCCAGACGCGACCGTCGTAACCGGCAAAGGCGGCCTCGCACCAAGCGAGTCGACGCTCGAAGGGGGTCAGCGCCTTGCCCAGCGCATGGCTGGCACACGGGGCGACGAGCACGGCGTCGGCCCACCCCCGCGCAAAGAGGTAGGCCGGCAACATCGCGTGGGCGAGATGAGGCGGATTGAAGCTACCGCCAAACACGGCGAGCACCGGCCGTCGATCGGCCGTCGCGCTCACATCGCCCCCGTGGCCACGACACCCTCTTGCACCAACCAAAGATACAAGGCCACCCGCGGGACCCGCAGCAAGGACACCGCAAAGAAGGTGGCGAAGGGCATGCGGATGGCCCCCGCGCCCCAACAGCCGATGCTGTAGGGCAAGGGGGTCACGGCCGCCAAGGCCAGCACCGAGGCGCCGTGCCGCCGCAAGAAGGGCACCACGCGCTCGTCTTCGTCGATGCGGCGCGCCAAGCGAGGCCATCGCTGCGCGGCTTGAAGCCCGATGAACCAGCCCAAGCTGCCGCCGATCAGCGAACCGACGGCGCCCCAGGTGGCCACCACTGCAAAGGGCATCCCACCGAAAAGGCCAAAGGCCGCGACCACGTCGGCCGGGATCGGCACCGTGAGCGCGTCGGGCAAGAGGTAACCGAGCGCGACCCCGGGGCCCCCGAGCAGCGCGACGAAGTGCTTACCGAGGCTGGCCAGGGTCGGACCGAAAAAGTGGGCGAGCGCCGCCATCCCGGCGACGAGCAGAGCGATCAGCAAGGCCGTGGAGATCAGCAACTTGCCGACCTCGAGCTGGCCTCCTCGATCCTCGTCTCCTTCTTTTTCGCGCGGGCGCGTGCCCACGGCGGCGTCGGAGGCCGAGGCAGCGGGCGGGCGCGTCACGGCGCTGCCGTAGCGCGCGCTGCGGCTCCGGTCAACTCGACGGCCGCAATGGAGGCTCGCTCGCGCTATGCTCCGCCGATGCTCTCGCCCGACGGCCACCCGCCGCGAACTTCGGCGCGGACGCGCGCGACACTTGGAGCCGTGAGTCTGCTTGGGCTCGTGGCCTGTGGGCCCCAAAAACCGACCCAGGGCGACACCGGCGCCGCGCAGCCCGACCCCGCCGCCACGGGTACGGCCACAGACCTTCCCGGCGAAGGCGGGGACGAGACCGCGCCCGCCCTGACCGAGGGTCGAAGCTGCAAGCGCGCCGATGCAGCCACTCCCTGTTGCGACCGCGACTACGGAGTCGACCCCGAGCAGCTGCGAAGCGCCTGTGGCTGGGGCGAGTACCTCGGGGAGTACCGCACGACCACGAGCTGTCAGCTGCGCTTCGCCGGCGAGGGTGAACAGCCGCGCGCCGTGACCCTGGCCGAGTTCCCGGGCCTCGACTTCCAAAGCGCCGTAGATCTACACATGTCGGGCTTTTTGGGTGCGCAAGATGGCCGCGAGGTCCCCGGCGCTGGCCCGCATGAGGGCTACTTCTTCTCGGGCCTCGGCAACTTGGTCTGGGCCCACATCGACGGATGGGCCGCGCCACGCCGCCTCGCCTGGTCGCGCGCCGAGTGTTCGGTCGAGGCCATGACGCCCATCGTCGAGGCCTTGGCCAAGGCTCCCGAAATTCCGGCCCCGGCTCGCCCAGCGCCGGAGGCGGCGGCGACTCCCCGCCCCCTGCCGCCCGGCACCCACGAGGGCCGAGAAAAATCCCTGCTCGCCCGCTACATGGACCGTCCCCTCGAGACGCCCGCCGAATCGGAGCTCCCGACCCACGCGATGCGGACGATCGTCATGCTGCTCGAACGCGTGGCCCAAGACCGGGCCGACTTGTTGCCCGAGGTGCTCGATCCCGGGGCGCGCTGGGGCTTGCCGGATCGACGGCAGCTGCGCGGACGACCGGTCTTCGAGGGCGACGCGGGACGCAGCTTCCTCGACGCGCTGCGAGGCGCGGCGAATCGCTTCGAGGCCGAGGCGAAGTTCGCCTGTCCTCCCCTCTCGCCCCAAGGCTCGGCCATGGTGGCGAGAGGCGAGGCGCCCATGTGGTGCGCCTACCACTCGAAAGATGGTCTCGACCTGCTGGTGTTTCGCCTGCGTGGGAGCGAGGCCGGCGCGCGCATCGACTACGTCGGTCTCTTCGAGACTCGACCGAGCGAAGCCCTTCGCGCGGACGGCGAACCACCTCCCCCGCCCATGCGGCCCACCGACGCGATTCGAGCCGAGCGCAAGGCCGCCCAGCCCGCGCCCCCAAAGCGGGGCTGATCATTCGTAGCGCAAGAAAGGTTGGCGACGCGCCAAGAAGCGCTCGCGGCCTTCGAGTTCGTGCGCGGCCATGGCGTCGATGCTCGCGCCCCCATCGACCATCTCGCGCAGCCAGGCGCCACCGGCGAGCAGGTCGATGGCCGGCTTGTCGTCGACGAACTCATAGCGCTCTGTCCGCCACACCAGCCCCGCCCCAAAGAGACGACGAGAGGCCGCCAGCAAGGCCCAGCTCGATCGCAGCGAGCGGATGGCGCGAGGGTCTCGCACATGCAGCTGCAGTCCGCCGCAGCGCTCGCCGCCGTGCTTTTGAAACATCGGCTTGAAGCTCAGCGGGCGCAGCCCCAAGCCCGGAAAGTCGGCGGGGTCCAACGCCGCGAGCATCTTGGCCCCGTCCATCCACGGCGCGCCGAAGAGCTCGAAGGGCCGCGTCGTCCCGCGTCCCTCGCTCGCCAGCGTTCCTTCCCACAAGCACTGCCCGGGGTAGACCAAGGCCGTCTCGAAGGTCGGCATGTTCGGCGAAGGCAGCACCCATGGAAGCTCGGTCTGGTCGAAGTACATCGAGCGCCGCCAGCCTTCGCACTCCCAAATCTCGAGTCTTTCCAACCCCTTGGCACCCAACTCCTCGAGCGCCATCGCAACCAGCTCGGCGAGCGTCATGCCGTGGCGAGTGGACACGTCGTGCCACCCCACGAAGCTGGCGAAGTCGGACTCGACCGCGCCGCCCTCGACCGCTTCGGCCTCGCCCCCCAGGGGGTTGGGACGGTCCAAGATCCAGACCTCGAGGCCAGCCTCCAAGGCGACCTGGGTCGCCATCAGCGCCGTCCACACGTAGGTGTAGTAGCGCGCCCCGACATCTTGCAGGTCGATGACCAAGAGCTCGGCGCCGCCGAACATCTCCGGCGTCGGCCGCAAGCTCTCGACATCATCTCCATAAAGGCTGTGCACCTGTGCGCCCGCCCGCCCCGTCGCCTTGGCCGCCTTGTGGTCGACCTCTTCCATGTCCTGGGCGGCCGCATCGATGCCGTGCTCCGGGCCGAGCAAGCTGCGCAGATCGGCGCCCAGCGCCTCGAGTCGGTCGAGGACGTGCACCAGCTGGGCGTCGACGCTGGCCGGATGGCAAAGGCAGGCGACCGCCCGTCCACGGAGCTGCTTGGGCGCTTCGAGGACCAGACGGTCCAGACCGGTGCGAACGAGAGGCATGACGCGACCATGCCTGTCGACGAGGAGATCTCGCCACTTTTTGGACCTGACGCAGCGACTGTGTGCACCTAAAGACATGCGCGATCCCCTGCGACCCATCCCCTCCCCCTCGGCCGTGCGTCGCTACTGGGAGCAGGCCGCCCCACCACCGCCCCCCGCGCGGCGCAGCGAGGGCGCGCGCCCGGCCTACGACCCGGGCCGCATCTTGCGAGACCACGAGCGCGACACCCTCGGCTTAGATCGACGCGCGAGCCGACGCGAGTACCCGAATCAGCCGGCCGCGCCGACCCACGACAACCAAGCCCTCTTGCGCGCGGGCCACGAGAGCCTGCAAGGCGTGTTGGGGCTTTGCACGGTCCACGGCTGGGCGCTGGTCGAGACCCTCTCTTTGTGTCCTCAAGGCGTGCTGCTTCGGCACATCGACGCCGCGCAGCGAGACTTGAGCTGCGAGACCCGCGTCGAGCTCGGCCGGACCTTGGCCGCCTTGAGTCCGGTGATGGGTGCGCCTCTTCGCCGCGGCAAGCTTTGGGAAGACACACGCGGCCGCAGCTCCAGCCCGCTCGCCAACGTCGGGACTCATCTTCTGGGCGCGCGTGTCGTGGCCGACGCCTCGAACTGGGCCAACGCCGACGCCCGCCGCGGAACCCGCGCATCGAGCAACCTCCAGGTCACCTTGGTGCTGCCGCCCCGCGGTCGCCAGGCCGTGCGCGGTCTCGCCCAGCTCGCTCGGGTCGAGGGCAGCCTCAACGCATTGAACGATCCCGACCCCCGTGTGCTCGGCGTAGGCCTCGATGGGCGCGCGGTCCAAGAGCTGCGCTGGCACCTCCAAGGCGCCCGCCGCACGCCGGCCCGTCGCTGATCGGGCGCAACTTCCCAGCCAGAGCCCCTTGGGGGCCGCCCGGCGCCGGGACGCGCCCGTAGCGCGACGGCAGCTGCGCGGCTACGCCCGCTCGCACCGGGCTTTGCCCCACGAAAACTTCGTACGCGCTCTCCCGTTGACACCCGCGCGCGGTTGTCTCTATCCTGCGACGCCGTATGCGGGTGTTTTTGCACCCGTAGCCCCCCAAAAACGGAAGGTTCCGGTCTTGAGCGCCCCGAAGAAAAAAGACCTCTCTGCTCTCAAAGCTCGTCTTGCGAAGAAAGCCGCTCCGGCGGCCGACATCCCCGCTCCCGGTGAAGTCGCTTCTCCCCCGCAACCCGAGCCCGCACCCGCAGCTCCCGCCGCTGACATCCCCCCGCCTGGCCAGTCGCTCCCCAACGACATCCCGGCACCGGGTGAGGTGGCGTACGAGCCCGAGCCCGAGCCCGTGTACGAAGCACCGGCCGAGCCCGCCTACCAAGCCTACGAGGAACCCGCCGCTGCGGCTGCGCCTCTGAGCGAGGACGGCGACATCTACACGGGTGGTTCGAGCTTCGATCCAAGTGCCGGTTTGATCGGCGACGACACCGGTGGCGTGCCCTCGCGCAGTGGCACCGGTCTCGCTTTGACCGCCCTCGGCGGCGGCGTGCTCATCGGCGCGCTGCTCGGCTTTTTTGGCGCCGAGGTCTCGAACAAGCGCTCCATGGCCGACAACGCCACGGCCAAAGCCATGGAGATGCTCAAAGAGGTCGAGCGCGTCAAAGAGACCCGCACCAAGATCAGCTTGCAGTTCGAGGACGTGGTCAAGGAGATCGACAAAGATCCCAAGGCTGGTTCCGAGAAGCTGACGGCCTTGCTCGTCGAGTCCTTCGGCCCGGACTCCGACTTCCCCAAAGTCGAGAGTCTCTTCGGCTGGCAGCTCGCAAGCTTGCACCCCAAGAGCGTCCGCACGACCTTCTCGCTGTACAAGGCTTCGCAAGACCTCGTCGTCGACATGGGCTTTTTGGCCCAGTACATCAACGCGAACGCCGAGGTCATCGGCGGCCGCGGGCCCAAGACCTACGCGGTCGTGATGGGCGAAGGCGGCGCGGTGCTGGTCGAGTACGCCGGCGCCGTGTGTGGTGAGACCGAAGGCGACGATCCCAAGCCGGTCATGTGTGAGGCGGGCAAAGAAGGCGACGCCACCGCCGTCATGATCCGCGAGAACCCGGGCGGCCCCACCGGCGCCCTCCCGGTCGATCAAGTCCAGGTGCTCCAGCCCAAGGGCGCGATCTACCAGTACGCGATCGGCGACCACCCCGAGCAAAACGCCGCGAACCTCTACAAAGGTCTCGCTGCGCGCGTTCAGGAGCGTCTCGACGCCATGGCGAAGTACGAGAAGTCGACCCTCTCGGCCCTGGCCAAGTACGGCGATAATCCCACCACGGATGACGACTCCGCCCAGTCAGACCCCGGCGAGTAGGCCACACGTCTGGGTCACCAACCCGAAAAGAGCCGGCCTTTTGGGCTGGCTCTTTCGCTATGCCCTCTTCGCGGGGCTGCTCTTGGCGGCCGTCGGATCCGTCGTAGGTCTGAAGGTCTATCGACACTACGCCGAAGACCTGCCGGACATCCGCCAAGCGGAGCACTTCGAGAGCTACGCCCCCGGCATCACCCGCGTCTACGCGGCCGACGGCACCTTGCTGCGCGAGCTGGCCCGTGAGCATCGCGCCTACGTCGACTACGAGCACATCCCCGAGCCGCTGATCCAGGCCTTCATGTCCGCCGAGGATCGGCGCTTCTTCGAGCACCCCGGCTTGGACTTTCGCGGCCTCGCGCGGGCGATGGTCGCCAACTTCCGCTCGGGCACGATCGTCCAAGGCGGCTCGACGATCACCCAGCAGGTCGCCAAGTACTTCTTGGTCAACAAGGACCGCACCTTGGGCCGCAAGATCAAAGAGGCCATCTTCTCGTTGCGCCTCGAGAGCCGGCTTCGCAAAGAGGACATCCTCGAGATCTATCTCAACGGCATCTTCTTGGGGCACAACGCCTACGGCGTCGCGGCCGCTTCGCATCGCTACTTCGACCGCCCCCTCGACGAGCTCAGCTTGGCCGAGTACGCGATGTTGGCCGGGCTCGCCCGCGCCCCCAGCCGCTACAACCCCGTACGCAACCCGGAGCGCGCCAAAAAGCGGCGCGCCGTCGTGCTGCAAGACATGGTCGAGGCCGGCTACATCGACGAGGCCGCCCGCGACGCCGCGATGGCCGAGCCTTTGCGCCTGGCCGAGCACGACGACCCCTGGCAGGACCGCGCGCCCTACTACACCGACTTCGTGCGCAAGCGGATGGTCGAGGCCCTCGGCCGCGCCGAGCTGGCCAAGGGCGTCCCCGACGAGTTCGCCGACCAGCCGCCCGAGATCGCCGCCGAAGCGCTCGGAGAACGGGCCCTGCTCGAAGACGGCCTGGTCATCGAGACCGCCGCCCATCTACCGCGCGAGTACATGGCCCATCGGGCCGTCGACGACACGACCCGCAAGCTCGACAAGCGCCACGGGTTTCGTGGACCGGACGCCCACCTGCGCCAGCCCGAGCAACGTGAAGCGCTGCTCGCCCGTCAACGTGAGCTCTACGGCGCCGATCCTCTGGCCATCCCCGAAGACCCGACGCAGCTGCGTTGGCTCATGGCCTTGGTCACCGAGGTCGAGTACGGCCAAGCCAAGGTTCAGGTCGGCGACGCCGAGGCGCGGCTCAAGCACCGGCACATGGCCTGGGCCTCCCCCTTCGAGCGGGACAGCGGCATCAACGGCGAGCGTCTCAACCGCGTCGACGAGGTCCTCGTCCCCGGTGACGTCGTCTGGGTGCAGACCGTCGTCGACGACGAGGACGGTGGGCTCCAAGACGACGAAGGCCTGCCGCTGGTTCGCCTGGGCCAACGGCCGGTGGTCGAGGCCGCCGTCTACGCCTACGACCACCAAAAGGGCTACGTCGAGGCCATGGCCGGTGGCCGCGACTACGACCGCTCGCAGTTCAACCGCACGGTGCAAGCCTGTCGCCAGCCCGGCTCGGTGTTCAAGGCCGTCTACTACGCCCTCGCCCTCGACGGCGGACGCTGGCGCATGGACTCCTTTTTGGAGGCCAAGCCCTACGTGCCCGAAGACGGCGAGGACTGGAACCCGCGCGACATCGCCAAGACCCTCGACGGCCGTGTCCTGCTGCGCACCGCCTTCATCAAGTCGCTGAACACCCCCTCGCTGCGATTGTTCTTGGCCTTGGGGGCCGACGAGGTCGTGACCTGGACCCGTCGCCTCGGCATCACCACCGAGCTCATCGCCGACAAGGGACTGTCTTTGGGTGCGTCTTGCGTCCAGATCGACGAACTCACCCGCGTCTTCGGCACCTTCGCGCGCAACGGCAGCCAGCGCAGTCCCGTCTACGTTCGACGCGTCATCGACAAGCACGGGCGGCTGCGCGTCGACCAACGCCACCCCTATGACGCCGGTCTCGATGTCGCAGGACGCTTCGACCGCATGGCGGCCGAGGCCCTCGAGGCGCCCGAGCAGCTCGTCGACGCCCGCACCAGCTTCTTGATCGGTCGGCTCATGCGCGAGGTGGTCACGGCCGGCACGGCGACCCGCGTCACGACCGCTGGCGTCCCGGCCGCCGGAAAGTCGGGCACGGCCTCCGGACGCGTGCGGATCGGCGGGGTCTTACGTGACATGACCACCGACGCTTGGTTCGTGGGCTACACCTCGCGCCACGCCATCGCCGCGTGGGTCGGCTTCGACGACGCGAGCTTCCGCTCTTTGGGCGACGAAGAGGCCTCCTACACCACGGCCATCCCCATGTGGACGGAGTTCGTCGAGCTCTTCGCCGGCGAGCGGCCGCACGAGCAGCTCCCCACCTTGCGCCCGCCGGGCATCATCTCGAAGACGGTCGAGGCGGCCCACGGCGGACCGCCCATCGAAGGCCTGCCCATCGCGACCTTGTACTTCTTGGCCGGGACCGAGAACACGCCGCCCGAAGCGCCGAACCCGTGACGCCCACCGAGTCTGCGCCGGCCCCTGCCCCTGCGACGCAAGCCATCGCGCGGGGCGGACTGTGGGGGCTGAGCGCGGGACTCGGCGCGCTGTACCTCACCCAGGGCCTCGTGGCCGGCGTCGGTACCCTCGTCGTCGCGGTCATGGCCGCCCAGGGCCACGATCTCGAGAGTCAGACCGGCGTGCTCGCCATGGGCGCCCTGCCCTGGCTGCTCAAGCTCGTGTGGGCGCTGCTTTGGGATCGGCTGGCCCCACCCGGATCGAAGCGGCGATGGCCACTGCTGCTCGCGACGCAGCTGGCGGTCGCCGCAGGTCTGTCCGCCTTCGCGGGGGGCCGTTGGTTCGCCGCGGCGCCCTGGGCCTTTTTTGCGCTGAACTTGGCCGCGAGCTGGCAGGACGTCGGCGCCGACGCCTTTGCCATCGACCACACGCCGCCGGCTCGCCGCGGTCGCATCAACGCGGTCATGGCCGGCGCGCGTGCCTTGGGGGTCGGCTGGCTGGGCGCGAGCGTGCTCTATGCCGCCTGGGGGCGCTGGGGCCCCGAGGCGACCATGCTCGGCCTGGCGGCCCTCGTGGCCGGCCTGGGGCTGGCCCTCCTGCCTTTGCGCGCACCCAACACCGCCCCGCGCGCTGCACCGGTGAGCGCGTCGTGGGCCGAGCTGCCCCGGGCCCTGGTCGCCACGCCGCACGCCCGCGCCGCCTTGGGCCTGTGTGCCCTGGCCCTGCTCGGGGACGCCCTCTCGGGCGCCGTGGCCTTGGACTTCCTACAAAAGCGCGCCGGATGGAGCCTGAGCGCGCTGACCGAGCAGCTCGTCCCCCTGCAAGTCGGCGCCGAGCTCGTCGCCTACGCGCTGGCCGCCGCCTTCGTGGACCGCATCGGCGGCTTGCGATGCGTCGCCGGCGCCTCGCTGCTCTTGGCGATCGGCTGGGGCAGCTTTGGCTTCGCCGAGTCCCTGTGGACCGAGCCCGACGCCGTCCGCGCCTTGGCCGTGCTCGAGTCCGCAGCCCGCGCCTGGCTCTTCGTGGGCCTATACGCCTTCGCCATGCGGGCCACGAGCCCCCAGCTGCGCGCGACTCACTTCGTCGTGCTGATGTCGCTGCTCAACTTGCCACGCGTGCTGGGCCCCTGGCTCGCGCCCGAGCTTCATGCCCGCAGCGGCTACGCCGGGATCTGGCTGATGGCGGCAGGCTGTCAGCTCGTGGTGCTCGTCTACGCCGCCTGGCTCGTGCGCCGCATCCCCCCGGACACACCCGCCGAAGGCCCCCGTAACGTCGGCCGACGAGGCGCCGTTGGGCGTGCATGATGCAGTTGCGTGCGACCCGGGGGAAGCTACCCAAGCCAGAGCTTTTCGACCAACCCCTGGTCTTGTACTGCACCTTGGGATGCTCCTTTTGCGTGATGCTGCGCCGGACCTTCGAGCGCGCCGGCATCGACTTCGTCGACGTCGACATCACTGGAGACCGGGCGGCGCGGGCCTGGCTCGCCGAGCGCACCGGCGAAAGCTCGGTCCCGCAGGTCTTCTTGCGTGGACGCCCCCTCGGCGGCTACAGCTCCGTTTCGGCCCTGGTCCGCTCGGGCGCCTTGCGAGAGATGCTCGGCGACGCGGCCCTCGCCAGCGCCTGATCAGACTCCCGGCACGAAAAAGGGCGGCTCCCGAAGGGCCGCCCTCTTGGGTTGGAGAAGCTGCCATCGGCTCAGTAGCCGCGGATCTCCTTACACTTCGCGGCGTCCTCGATCATGTTGCCCTCTTCGTCGTAGCAAATGTCGGAGCCACCGAGGACGCTGTCGACCTCTTCGGACATGGCCTCGTCCTTGGGCGGGTTGGGCAGGCGAATGCCGTAGCGCTTCTCGGACTCTTCGTCGACGACCGAGAGCAAGATGACGCCGTTGACGCTGCGCATGTTGAACGCGCGGACGATGTCACCGTCGAGGCTCTTCCACTCGTGGTACTTGCCGGTGGGCGCACCCGACTTCTCGTCGATGATCTGCTGCTCGGCCGGGCTCATGCCGAACCACTTCTTGAGCTTCTCGTCGAGGACCTTGGCGTAGTCCATGCCGGGCCAGTGCTGGTTCGAGTAGGTGTAGGCGATGCGCCACAGCTCGCCGTCCTTGAAGAAGTAGAACTTCTTCAGGGTCGGACCATTGATCCAGATCATCTCTTCGTTCTCGTCGTCGACGAACTCGCCGGCGATGGCGCTCACGCCCCACTTGTGGTGCGCGCGCGCTTCGAGAACGACGTGCTGTTGGGCCAGGCCGTCGAGCTCATCCTTGCGCCAGGCGCGGTTGGCGTCCTGCTGAACGGCATCGCTGGTCTCGGACTGCTTCTTGGCGTACTCGGCCTCGATCTCTTTGCTCAGCTGCGCCATGACGGCGTCGACGTCCATGCCCCAGCGAAAGCCTTGGGTCAGCTTGCGAACGCCGTGGGCGGCCGAGACCTCGGGCTTGGGGTCGACCATCTTACACTCGCGCTTGGAGCCCTTGCCGGTGCACTTTTCTTTGGGCTCGGCGAGCGGCGGAAGCTCGGCTCGGGCGCCGTACTTGTCGTCGAGGGCTTCGTCGTCAGACATCTCCTCGTCGTCGTAGTTTTGTGCACCGACGAGACTGTCTTCGTCGTCTTCGGTGGGCGGCGGCGCGGCGGTGAACTCGCCTTTGCAGGCGCCGAGGGAGAGGGCGAACAGGGGAACTGCGACCAAGGCCAGCTTGCGCGTCATCATCATGGCGGGGGAAATCCGGGCCGGACCCTATCACAGGCCGGCGGGGGGCGTCAGGCGCGCGAATTTGCGTGTTTTCACGTGCCGAGAGCAGGACGCACGAGCGCCCTACTTGGCCTTGGCGGCGGTCCGCTTCTTACCACCTGCGGTCTTGCGCGCGCCCTTCTTGGGGCTGACGGAGCGCTTCCCAGCGGCCGCGCGCGCGGCCCTCTCCCCCTTGGCCGCGAGCTTTTCGAGCTTCTCGCGCACGGCGGCGGGCTTGCGGCGCCCGGGCCGGCGCCCAAGGCTCCGAACCCGCCGAAAGTGCTCGAGCTCGACGGGCTGAACGGAGAGCCGCTGCCCGCGCTGCGCGACCAAGATCCCCTCGAGCTTGGGATCGGCCTTGATCTCGTCGAGGCTGACGATGTCCTCGAATTTCTCGACGAAGCCGACCTCGACCTGGATCCAGCGGGGATCGTCCCGGGGGCTGGTCGGGTCGTGATACTTCGACTCCGGGTCGAACTGCGTCGGGTCCGGATGCCCCTCGCGCACGATCTCCGCGAGCCCCACCACCCCCGGCGGGCTGGCGTTAGAGTGATAAAAAAGCACGCCATCGCCGCGCCGCATCTCATCGCGCATGTAGTTGCGCGCCATGTAGTTGCGCACGCCATCCCATCCCTCGCGCCCCACCCGCTCCAAATCCCCAATCGAAAAGGTCTCCGGCTCCGTCTTCATCAGCCAGTAACGCTTCGCCCGCCGCGCCATGGCCCGCTGTGTACACGGGGCAAGCGGCTGCGTCGAGGGCCGTGTCAGGGCGTCGAAGGTGTATCCTCTGCGTCGTGAGCGAGCCCTCGGAGAGGCTGCCGATCGCCTGGCGGCCCCTGCTTCGACGTGTTGCTTCCCTGACCCTGATCTCGGCGACCCCGTTTTTGACGTCGAGGGTCGTGCAGATCGCGGACCTGAGACAAACGCCGAGCATCGCCGACTCGACAGGCATGATCGCCGATCTCGGGGTGGGTGCGTTACTCGGCATCGTGCTCGGCCTCGCCGGTCGAATTCCTCGGCACCTTCTTCGCTTCGTCGTCGGAGGTCTGTGGCTGACGGTTTGGGCGACGCTGGCCCAAGGGAACTACGAGCACATCCGAACGCTGGGCAGCGTCATGAGCGGCTTTTATGCCGAGTTCCTGACGAACCCGACCTTCTTGTGGGGCAGTGCGCTCGACCTCAGCCGCCCGGGGTTGCTCATCGTCAACCTACTCGCGGTCTGGGTTGCTTGGTGGCTGGTGTCCCGAAGCCCCCGCACCCGGGATCGATCGATACTCCTCTCCTTCGGCGTTGGACTGATCCTGTGTTCGGTGGCGGTTCTGCTCCCGCCCTCGAGCCGGGCGGCCCAGTGGCGCCAACAAAACTTCGTGCTGCAGAACATCCGTTGGGCGGCCTTTTCCGAGGAGTTGGTCGCACAGGACGTGGACCTTCCCGGGCTCTTCCCCGCCGACCTGGACGGCAGCGCCCTGCCGATTTCGACCCCGTCGCGTCCCAACGTGCTCCTGGTGGTCCTCGAGGGGGTCTCGGGTGCCTACGTCGACCCCGTCGCCGCCTACCACGAACTCGAGGAAGAGCGACCCCGCCTCGAGTCCTTGTCCAAGCTGTCCGCGACGGGCCTGAGCTACGTCAACTTTCTCAACCACCAACGCCAGACCAACCGCGGCCTGTACACCATCTTGTGCGGTGACATCCCCAAGCTGGTGACCCAAGAGCCGAAGATGACGGAGCTTGGCTGGGGACAGTCGCCCCTCCCCTGCTTGCCCAACGAACTCGCAGCGGCCGGGTACGAGACCCTGTTCATTCAGGCTGCCCCGCTCGGGTTCATGAGCAAAGATCGCTTCATGCCACGTGCTGGTTTCACGCGCGTGCTTGGCGATGGTTTTTTCCGACGTAAGCGTTCCTCGACCGGCAAGTGGGGCGTGGACGATCGCGAATTCCTCTTGCAGACACTGCCGCTCCTCGAGCAGTTGCAAGAGGGGGACCGTACTTGGTTCGCCACGCTCCTCACCTCGGGGACCCATCACCCCTTCAATGTCCCCGCCGACTTCCGCTCCGAACATGAGCCGAAGACCTTCGCTCATGCCGTGGCCTTCTTGGATCACGCCTTGGCGGACTTCTTGGCCGACGCCGAGCGTCGGGGCTTGCTCGATCGAACCATCGTCATCATCACTTCCGACGAGTCCTTCGGACTCGAGCGCCCCAACTCGGCGACCGAACTCGCCTTGTCACAGGCTTGGGGAACGCTGACCATCGTCGGCCCCGGCATCCCCCAGAAGGTGGTCACTCAGGTCTTCCACCAGTCGGACATCGCCCTCACGGTCATGGATCTCCTTGGGCTCGCGGACCAGGCACGGGCCCTCGGAGGGAGGTCCGCGATTCGCAAGTATGCAAACGCGCGCGCCGTCGCATTTGGGAACACCTATCTGCGCACGCTCTTCGGCTTCGACGGGTCGACCACCTTGTACGCTTGCACAGAGGATTTCTCCGGTTGCCGCGGCTTCGAAGTCGATGCCACCCACCTGTTTCGCCCCTTGGGCGCGGAGCTTCCCGCGACCCCGGAGCAAGTCGCGTTCATGAAGCGATACGCAGGGCGGTCGCTCTTGGTCGCGTCGCGGCCAGACGACGAAGCGGTCTGGCATCTGATCACCAGACCCAACCCCATCGATCCCAAGACCCTACCGGCCAAGTCGCGCGGATTCAGGGAGCTGTTCGGAAACCAGTACATCTCGCTCGAAGCGGGCAACGCGTTGATCGTCGACGTCGAGGTGGAGGTCGAAGGTGCGGCGCAGGGCTTCGAAGCCTTTCACGCGGTTTGGGCCGTCCCCCGCGACAAGATGCCCTCTGGCGCACGCTTTCGCGCCGACTTGGAACAAGAGTCGGAGCGCCTTCGCCTCGGCGACTCGACCTTGGGCATGCGGCCTCGCTTCGCCCCCTGGGCGAACACCTACGTCAATGAGCGCTTCAATCTGCCGGCCGGAACGCCGCTGCGGCTACACTACGAACTCCGCGCCAAAGAAGACCTCGAGCGGGTGGATGCCCGACTCAACCTCAAGCTGCCGGTCGATGCGAAGATCAACGTGACGCGAGCCACGCTGCGCATCGAACGAGGCTCCTCGGGACGCGCCGGTGTCACGCGCTTCGAGGACATGTCGGAGTCGGAGTAGCCGACGCGCGCACCCGAATCAGGGCAAGAAGATCTCTTCGGCTTGGATGCCGCCGGGGTACGCGTAGCTCGCGTTGCTCGTGTACCCGGCTTGGGTAATGCCGAAGCGGCCGTCACTCTCGGCCACGTGGCTTCCCTCATCGATGGTCCAGTCCGCGATCTCGTAAGCCCCGACGCTGCGGTAGCCCGTGACGACCACGCCGTCGACCAAGACGTCGGGGCCACCGGCGGCCCGAGTGATCTGCACGTACTCGGTCGTAAAGCCCTTCCCCGTCGCAAACACGTAGCGGTCGAGGAACTGCTCCGTCGGCACGGATTGATACATGGATGGATCGCCGCCCGCAGGTACGACCATGTCTGATTGCACCAGGCGGTTCGACGCGAGGTAGTGGACCGGCATGAACGCCTTGTCCCCCGTGAAGACCACGTCCGTCCCCACCGGGAAGTTGAGTTCGACCCAGTCCCCTCGCTTCTGCAGGGTCACCGGAGTGCCGGGCTGTGCCGGCGTGGCGGTCACGGTCACGTCGTCGGCTCCGGCGTAGATGCGCCAGATCTCATCACGATCCACGGGTCGCACCGGTGCCGCCGCCCCGACGTACTCCGTCCCCCAGTACTGAAGCGGGATCGCCTGCTCTTGCAGGTGATCGCAGCTCCAGCCCTCGAAGGGCACGGCGCTGCAGGTCACGCCCGCGAACACGGCGATCGCCTTCGTCGCGTGAATGGAGGCCCCGGAGATGTCGCGAAGTTCGCCCTCGGCGTCCGGGTGCGCATCACGGCTGGCCGCAACCCGCATGTTGTCGAACCGGTTCAAGGTGACGACCCCCGAGGTCCCGGCGTCCACGTAGGGAATCGGAGCACCGTTCCCGAAGGTGTCTTGGGGGGCCGCCCAGGTCACTTCCGTATCGTCCTCCAACGCGATGACGACGAAGTAGGACGGCGAGCGAATTGGGTTCGTCGCACGCGGTGCGAACGAGGGGATGACGAAGTCCGTTCGAAAGGTCTCCTCCGGCAGGAGAAGTGACGCGTCGCCACCGTTCTCGGCGCCGCTTCCCGGCGAGTGTAAGTAGGCCACGATCGGGACGTCGGATCCCACGCGACTGATGCCCCCCGCCCGCAGCAGGGAGGTATCCGATGCAATGGGCTCGGACACGATCGCAAACTCGTGGGTCGCCCCCGGAGCCAGCGTGATCGTGTCCTGGAGCGTCTCGTCCCGCGTGCCTTCGGGCGTCCAGTAGAAGCTGACCGTCGCTGTCCGTGTTTCGTCTGGATTCGCCACGAACACGGCGTGCTCGCGGGTACCGTTTGTATTGTCGCCTTCGAGCATGCGCGTGGCGAAGAAGCTGCAGCCCTCGGACGAAGGGACGCGCCCGTCGAGATCGCAGGGGGTCGAGCACCGGACCTGCTCGCACTCCTCTTCGTCTACACAGGTGATGCACTCGCCGTAGTCCCCGCAGGGCTCCTCGGCCACCCAGTCCAGCCCGGTCGAGGCGCACACCTCGACGGCCGCTCCACCATCCCCACACCGACGGTTCCCAGGGATGCAGACCGGCTCGGGCAAGCCCGTCTCGGACTCTGCTTCCCCCTCTCCTTCACTCGAAGCGCCCGAACTTCCGGTCTCCCAGTCCGAGGTGGTCGAAGGGCCCATGCCGGGCGGCTCCCCGCACGCGGAGATGGCCAACAGCAAGCTTGCAGAGACGAGGTAAAGAGGTCGCATGGTCGGACTGTGAAGTAAGTAGGGGAAGCGCTTAGGGCATCGCGTCGGGGTCCTCGAAGACGACGAAGTCCGACCCCATCCAAACCAACGAGCTGTCGATGTGGATGTCTTTCGGCTGCACGCGGACCCGCGCTCCCGGCAAGTCCAAGCCCTCGTAGGCGAGCGTTTGCTCGAGCGTGTCGGCGAGTTCTTGCTTGAAAATGTCGATCAGCCCCTCTTGCTCGCGCACCAAGTCCTCGTCGTTGGCCGCGACCGACCCCACACCCGCGCCCCGCACGACTTGGACCTCACCGGGCGTTGCGACCACCTCGCTCGTCGGTAGTCCGGTCGAAGACATCCCCTCCTCGACCTGCATCGAGATCGGCATGACGACCTCGGCGTAGCCACAGTACCCGTAGTCGATGCGCCACACCCGAAAACT
>JAUIJR010000527.1 GCA_030431075.1 Polyangia bacterium
GCCTCTTTGAGCGAGTGGGGCACGGCCGAGATGGCGTCCTCCGACAAGGAGGCGACCATCGGCACGATCATGATGCCCATGATGATGCCGGGGCTCAGCGCGTTGAAGCCGGAGAGGTCGGGGATGACGCCTTGCAAGATCGGCGTGAGCACGACCAAGGCGAAGTAGCCGTAGACGATCGTCGGGACGCCCGCGAGGATCTCGAGGCCGGGCTTGAGGATCCGGCGCGCGCGCGGGTCGGCGAACTCGGACAAGTAGATCGCCGCGAGCACGCCGAGGGGCACGGCCACCGCCAAGGCGATGCCGGCCGTGAGCATGGTGCCCGCGACCAGCGGCCAGATGCCGAAGTGCTTGTCGACGAACAGCGGCGTCCACTGCGTGTCGAACAAGAACTGGCCGAGCGTGACCTCCGAGAAGAAGGCCCAGGTCTCGGCCGCGAGCACATAGATGATCCCGATCGTCGTGGCGATCGATACGCCCCCCGCAAGGAGGAGCGCGAACTCGATGAGTCGCTCGGAGTTCGTGCGCGGGGTGGGGCCAGGCACGGCGGGTGCCGCCTTCTAGCCTCCCGAGAGCAGGGATTCAACGCTCACGCCGACCTTTGATCCCTCGCCCCCGAAGACCGAGCCCGTGACCCGATCTTTGAAGCGCTTTTGAACGAGGGACAGGACACTCTCGGGCAGCGGGATGTACCCCACCTCACCTGCGAGCTTCGCGCCTTCGCCGATGTAAAAGTTCACAAAGGCCTCGACGTCACCAGCGGACTTGGCCTTGTCCACGTAGATGAAGATCGGGCGCGAGAGGGGCTGGTAGGTCCCGTCGCCGACGCTCTCGACGCTCGGAGCGATAGCGCCCGCGCCGTTGGACTCGTCGCCGTCGTCGATGGGGACGATCTTCAGCTTGTCCTGGTTCTCCGCGTAGTAGGCGAAGCCGAAGAAGGCGAGGCCCAGCTTGTCGCCGCTGACGCCCTGCACGAGCACGTTGTCGTCCTCACTCGAGGTGAAGTCGCCGCGGCTCGCGTGCTCTTTGCCGACGATGGCCTTGGTGAAGTAGTCGTAGGTGCCCGAATCGACGCCAGGACCCATCAGATGGAGCTCTTCGTCGGGCCAGCCGGCGCGGACCTGACTCCACTTGGTGACCTTTTCTTGGGACTCGGGGGCCCAGATGGTCTTGAGCTCGTCGACCGTGAGTTTGTCCACCCAGTCGTTTTGCGGGTTCACGACGACCGCGAGGCCGTCGTAGGCGACCGGCAGCTCGATGTACTCGATGCCGTTTTTCTGGCACAGCTCGACCTCCGAGGGCTTGATCGGGCGCGAGGCGCCCGTCAGGACGGTCTCGCCCGCACAGAACTTCTTGAAGCCGCCGCCCGTGCCCGAGACGCCGATGGTGATGTTGGCCTCGCTCTTCTCGCCGAAGTCCTCGGCCACGGCCTCCGTGATCGGGTAGACGGTGCTCGAGCCGTCGATCTTGATGATTCCGGGCGCCTGGGCGTCTCCTTCGCCGGCTTTGCCTTCGCCGGCCTCTCCGCCGCCGTTGCGTTGGCTGCTGCACGCCGAGCCGGCGAGGGCGAGGGCGAGCGTCAGGGCGCTGCAGAGGGTCGTTTTGCTGTCTTGGAGGGTGCGCATGGTGTGCTTGGGGGGCTGAGTACGATGGAATTGTGACGAGAGTGTGAAGCGCAGGTGCCGAAGCCGTGGAGCTAGTAGGCCACCTGAAGTTGGATGCGAAGACCGTCGATCGCGTTGCCGAAGCTGCGGTCGTTCCAGGTGTGGAAGTAGTCGGCTTGAAGCTTGAGCGGGTGCCCGGCGAAGTAATAACTGATACCGCCGCCGACTTCGTCGCGATCTCCCAACGAGGTGAAGCCAGAGGGGTCACTCGTGAGATCTCCCGGGTCGTCTTCGCCCAGGCCACGGATCGAGCTGTAGCGGGCCGCAACCTGAAAGGGGATGCGCGGAATCAGGTAGCCGGCCTGGACGAACCAGCCGATGCCGTTGCGGGCGGCCGAGATCGGAGCCGGGATCGTGCCGGTGGGATCCAGCGGATCTTCGATCATCGCGTCGCCAGGATTGCGCTGGCCGTTGCGCCAGTGGAACTCGGCCGTGCTCGAAAAGCCCTTCCACTTGAACATGTAGTCGGCGGTCATCGAGTGATAGTCGGTCGTGCCCTCGTCGTCGGGCGTGCCCCCGAGGACGCCGCGCAGGCCCTGCGAGTCGTCGTGATAGGCGTAGGCCATGCCCAAGCTCAGCTTGGGCGTCATGTTCCGCTCGATGTCGGCCTCTTTGTAGTCCTTGAAGTCGCCCATCGGCAGGACCTCGATGCGGCCGAGGTAGTGCAGCTTGAAGTCCTTGGTCGCGTTGCGATCGCCGAAGTCACGGCCCTCGCCCATGTAGACGCCGGCGTAGTAGCGAAGGCGTCCGCCCAAGCCGCCCACGTCCTTGGAGCGAAAGTCGATGCCGATGTCGCGGTCGTGGTTGAACTCGCCTTGGGCCAAGGAGCGGTCGACGAGTTCGAGATCACCCGAGGACACCACGCGCTGGCGCGAGTAGGGGATCTTGTACTGACCCATGCGGATCGTGAAATCGCGCAGGTAGTCGAACTCGGCGTACCAAGACAAAAGCGGCGTACGACCCGGGCCGTCGGCACCTTGCGAGAGGTCGCGCGGGGAGAAGGCGAACTCGGCCTTCATCTTGTTGTGCTTGTTGAAGACGTGCGACTTGAACTGCAAGCGCGCGCGACGGATCTGATAGACGTGGGAGAACTCGACGTCGTCGTCGCGGCCGTCGGCGTCGAACTGGTAGCGCATCTGCACGCGCAGTCGGGGCGCCATCATGAAGCGGCCATCGGCCGACTCGATCACCAAGCCGGTGCCGGGCTTGTAGTAGGACTTGCCGCCCTCGGTCGTGTGCTTGCCCAAGAGCATGTCCTGCTTGGGCGGGACGAGAGGGTTCGCGTCCTCGTCCGACTGTGACGCGGGCTCGGACTGCGACGCGGGGCTCGCCTCGGCCTCGGCCTCGAGCTCGGCTTTCGCCGCCGCGTTGGCCTCGGCCGCGCGCTGGGCCTCGATCTCCGCGAGGATCTCGTCGCGCAGCTCTCGTTTGAGGCTCTCGCGCTCCTCGGGATGCAGGCGCAAAGGCTCGGCCTCGGCTGGCGCGGCGGCCGCCGCCGGCTCGGCCGGCGCTGGGGGCGCCCCTGGGGGCGCCGCAGCCGCATCATCGGCCGGGGGTGCGGCCCAAACTGGCGCAGAGAGCAGCCAGGTGGCGCAAAGGGCTGAGATCGTCGAGTAGGACGCGGGGCGCATCTGGGCGCACCCTAGGGGTTGTTTGTTACGTCGACGTCACAAGTGGCACCGATTCGACACTTAAATGTGCGAGCAAACGCATGCCTCGCGCAGGGTCGAGGCGCGGATGCCGAAGCTCAGGACTCCGGCAGATCGATCCGAAAGCGCATCCCGCGGGGCTCGCGGTGCTCTGCGATCGCGCTGCCGCCCATGCCCTCGGCGAGGTGCTTGACGATGGCGAGGCCCAAGCCGGTGCCGCCCATGTCGCGCGAGCGTCCGG
>JAUIJR010000051.1 GCA_030431075.1 Polyangia bacterium
ATCATGTCGCGGATCGTGACCCGCCCAAAGCCGAGCACCTCGCGACCGAGCGCCGAGATGACGCCGGTGGTCAAGGTGTGGTCGAGGCCGAAGGGGTTGCCGATGGCGAGGGTTTTTTGACCGACCTCGAGCTTTGCGTCGGCGGGCGGCAACACCACCGGCGTCAGCTCGAGCTCGGGGGGAAGCTCGACCGCGAGTACCGCGAGGTCTTTGCTGCGGTCGCCACCCACGAAGCGCGCCGGGTAGGCCTTGCCGTCGAACATCGTGACCTCGAGGGAGGTCGCGCCGTCGACGACGTGGAAGTTCGTGACCACGTGCCCCTCGCGGTCCCAGATGAAGCCGGAGCCGGTGCCCGCGGGGACCTCGAGGGCCTGGCGCGACCATCGATCCACGACCGCCTTTTTTTGCGTGACGAAGACGGTGGCCGGGGCGACCGCGCGAAAGACCTCGATGGTGTTGCGCTCGTCGGCCGTGCGATCCGCCGCTGTCAGCTCGGGCAGTGGCGGGGTGGGCTTCGCCGTGCTCGGCGGGGGGCTTTCGGGCTGCGCTTCGTCGGCCGGAGTCTCCTGCTCGGCGGCAGAGGGAGAGGCGCCGGTGGGGGCGGGGGGAGGCGCCGGATCGCGCGCAGGCGTCGTCGCATCGCAGGCGGCGACGAGCGCAGCGAGGGCGGCGGCGAGGCTGAACAGGCGAGGGGTCGAGGACATCGCGCTAAAGGCGGGCCGCGTTCGAGAAAGGCGAGCTGGCCGCGCGGCCGCGCCATCATGAGGGTTTTGTTCGCCGTCGCAACCCGCGGGGCTCACACAGCTCCCGAGACCATGCGAAGGGCGTGCAAAGCAGCCCCTTGCACGGCGTTTTGCGGCACGTCGCGTGGTATACCGCCTTCATGGTCGACGCCGACCAGGGGCCCTCGCTGGCCCCTTGTCCCTACTGCAATCAGATGCACGACGAGGAGATCCTCGTGTGCCCGCAGACCGACCAGCTCCTGCCGCTGGAGGGCCGCCTGCTCGACGGCAAGTTCCGGCTGCTGCACAAGCTCGGCGCGGGCGGGATGTCCACGGTGTGGAAGGCCGAGAACGTCCTGGTGCGCCGCAACGTCGCCATCAAGTTGATGCACCCGGAGTTCGCCCGTAACCCGCGGACGCTCGCGCGCTTTCGCAACGAGGCCACCTCGGCCGGGCGGATCGGCTCGGACCAGATCTGCGACATCTACGACTTCGGCAAGTCGGACCTCGGCCCCTACATCGTCATGGAGATGCTCATGGGCCAAGACCTGGGCGACTTCGTGGCCTCGCGAGGTGCGCTGCCCGTCGAGCTGGCCGTGCTGATCGTGCGGCAGGCCCTGCTCGGTCTCGAGGCCGCCCACGCGGCCGACATCGTGCACCGCGACCTCAAGCCCGAGAACATCTTCTTGCATCAACCGTCGCCGGGGCGCTTGTGGGTCAAGCTGATGGACTTCGGCATCTCCAAGTTCACAGCCGAGGTCGGTGACGGCAAGACCGGCGCCGGCGTGTTGATGGGGACGCCCGAGTACATGTCGCCCGAACAGACCGAAGGGGCCGCCGACGTGGATGCGCGCACCGACATCTGGGCGATGGGGGCGATCTTGTATTTCGCGTTGGCGGGACGCGAAGCCTTTACCGGCAAGACCTTGGCCTCGGTGCTGCTCGCCGTCACCAGCCAAGCGCACGAACCTCTTGGTCAGCTGCGCGGCGATCTTCCGCCTGGCCTGGCCTTGGTCGTCGACCGCTGCCTCGACAAAGATCCCGCGCGACGTTTCCCCACCGCGCGCGCGCTCTACTCGGCGCTCGAGCCCTACGAAGGGGGCATGACCACCAAGCAGGCGGGCACCGTCTACGGCACGGCCATCGCCGGGCCCGAAGCCTCCGCGCGTGGCCCCGACACCAACGCGCCGACCCAGATCGCGCCCTCTTTGCCCGGGGTCCCGGTCGCTGGACCCGGCGTCACCGGTCCGCAGCCGGCGGTCACAGCCCAGCCTGCGCCAGTCGCCACCCCCATGGGTCGGGCCGACGAGCTCGCGCGGCCGGCGACGATGGGCCCCACCGGCGGCATCGGTACGATGCAGACCGAAGGCGGGCAGACCTGGACCAGCGAGATCGAGTCGTCGCCCAGCGCGGCCGACAGCTGGTCTTTGGGGGCGGCGCCTTCGGTGGATCGCCCCCAGTCTCTCAGCAAGTCCGGCGGCGGCTGGATCGCCCTGCTCTTGGTGCTCTTGGTCGCCGGTGGCGTCGGCACCTACTTGGTGATGCACCAACAAGGTAGCGGGGAAGAGTCCGGCGAAAGCGGAGACGAAGGCGACTCGACCGTGGCCAGCACGGGCGCGACGGGCAGCACGGGCGCGACGGGAAGTACGGGCGCGACCGGAAGTACGGGCGCGACGGGAAGTACGGGCGCGACCGGAGCGACGGGCAGCACGGGCGCGACGGGAGCGACCGGGAGTACGGGAGCGACCGGCAGCGACGAGGGTGGAGACGATGGCGGCAGTAGCGGCGGCTCGAGCAGCAGCGGCGGTTCGAGCAGCAGCGGTGGTTCGAGCAGCAGCGGTGGTTCGAGCAGCAGCGGCTCGAGCGGCAGCGACGACGACGGCGACGACGACGGTGACGACGACGGCGGCAGCGATGGCGGAACGACCACCACCCCCAAGCCGAGCCCCGACATGAGCAAGCTGATCCGCGTCGGTTCGCAGTACACCAGCAAGACCCTCTTGCCCGCGAGCACCTACGACGGAGCCGTCGCGGCATGTCGACGCCTGCGCTCGCAAAAGCACGGTCGCTTGACCAAGTGGACCGTCGCCAGCTCGAGCGTCATCAAGACCTTTGCCGACAGCGGCGTGCAAAAGACCCGCTACTGGGCCAAGGCCTCGAGCGGTGACTCGGCGCCCACGGTCAACCTATTCGGCAACGCGGTCAAAGACGAGCCCAAGGCCACCCGAGGGCCGCGCCCCTTTTGCGTGTCGCGGCGCTGAGTCGACGCCCCGCGCGCTCGCATCTCAGTCGCCTCGATCGGCGTCGCAGGCCCGTGCGCGCCCCGATCCCGCGATCACCTTGGCCTCGGCCCGCGTGACCCCTACCATCCGCGACCATGCGACCCTTCGTGCGGATCGCGGTGGTGAGCAGCTCGCTGACGATGTTCGGCCTGAGCGCCACCGCCTGCAAAGAGGACTCCGAAGAGGCTGCCGGGGTCGACGGCGAGCCCGGTGCGACGGGGGCGGCCGCGGCCGCTGTGGCCGACTACGGCGCGTTGTCCCGCGCGGCGGACCCGGACGACCGCGAGGCCTTCGTGCTCGCGCCCAAGATGACCGTCGGTGAGATCGTCGATCAGCGCTACGGCAACCGCCACTACACGCGCGTGGTCTTGCTGCACAACGACATTCGCGACGCCTCGCGCCTGCCCGTCGGCAAGCGCATCGAGACCCCCGACTTCGAGCAGGTCCTGGCTGAGGCGCCGGGCTTGCGTCGCCGCGCCGGCGAGGAGATGGAGCGCTTGGCCAAGGCCCGCCGCGTCTACATGGCCCTCGAAGGCGAGCTCGCGGCGCAGACCAGCGACGACCCGGATCCGATGAAGGTCGAAGTCCCGGCCGAGCTCGGCGCCAAGCTCGAGGCCCTCGCGGCCGAGCTCAGCGAGCTCGGTGAGCTCATGGCCCAAGAGCGACCCGAGACGCGCAAGCCGCCCACGAACATGGTCGGCAATCTCCTGCAGGCGGCCGCCACCCTCGAGCGCGTGGCCAAAGGCGAGGTCCTCGACGAGAAGTTCGACGTCGACCTCATCCACCAGCGCCTGGGCAACGCCATGGCCGACGCCCTGATCTGGGCGCGCGTCGAGTTTCGCTAGGGGCGGGCTTCAGGCCCGGGCCCTAGGCCCGGCTACGACGCCGGCGACGTAGTCCGAACAGCGCGAGCAGGGCCAAGCCGGCCGTCGGGGCGCCGCCTTTTGCGTCGCTGCGGCAGCTGCAGCCGCCGCCGCCCTCGTCGCCGGCCGCGGCGGTCTCTTCCCCGGTGGCTTCGCTCTCCGCGTCTGCGCTGGTCTCGGTCTCGCTTTCTGCGCTCGGCAGCTCCTCGAGTCCCATCAAGGGCACGGTGGTCGAGGCCTCGGCGATGACCACCGGGCTCGCGCCGCCTTTGCTCGCGAAGAGGTTGGCCAAGTCGGCGCCGGCGGCGTTGGTGACGTTCGCGTCGGCCAGCTCGTCGATGTACTCGGCCGTGTTGATCACGTAGAGCAAGCGCACCTGAAGATCGATCTCGGCGGCGGGCCGACTCTCGTGCTCGCTCACCTGGGCGGCCGGGAAGTCGTAGCTGTGATCATCCCAGTGCGGCCAGATCCCGTTTTGCGGCACGTACCAGCTGTTGACCGGGTCGGTCTGCAGGTCCTCGCGCAAGCCACGAGGCGGCAGGCGGGTGTCGCTGACCCAGTGGTCGTTGAGCAAGAGGTGGTTGCGTTGCCCGGTGGCGAACTCGTCGGCGATGCCCTCGTAGCGGCGCACCTGGGCGTCGTCTTGGATCTCGCCGCTGGCTTGGTCCCACAAGCCCGAGCTGTAGATGAGCTCGCCGTCGTAGCGGGCCGTGAGCTCGAGGAACATGACGCGGCCTTCGGAGTAGCCCGAGGGCAGCTTGTGGCCGCTTTCGTTGGTGACGCGCACCGCGAGATCGCTGATGCCGGCGTCGAGGTCCACGGCGCTCGGAAACTCGACCTCCAAGGTGGCGGCCGTGGGCAAGAAGGCATCGAGGTTGGCGATCGCGTTGTCGAAGATCTCGGCCGGGACCTCGGGCACGGTCATGGCCGCTTGCTCGTCGGCCAGCAGCTCCATCATGAAGCGGTTGGCGCCGACGAAGTTGTGCAGGCGGCCGCCGGTCTCGTGCGTCTTGCCTTGGGTCAAGAAGATGTTGCAGCCGGCCACGTCGGCGACCTCGGGCATGTGGCAGTCCTGGCAGCTGCGGGCGTCGGCCGAGGCGCTGTTGGCGAACACGCTGTTGGCCCACTCGCTGTAGGTGCGCTGCTCGTTGAAGGCGAAGCCCATGGGCATGCCGGCGTCGTCGACCCGGCCGCGCACGGTGGTGACGTCGTGGCAGGTGCCGCAAAAACGCGAGCTCGCCTGCAGGTCGTTCTCGTCGCTCGAGGGGTGGTTGTGGTTCTCCGTGTCCTCGTAGGCCCACGGTCCGCGCTTGGGCACCTGGGCGCCGTCGAGGACGTCGTCGATCGTCCACTG
This sequence comes from Polyangia bacterium, assembly GCA_030431075.1. Classification (GTDB taxonomy): domain Bacteria; phylum Myxococcota_A; class Polyangia; order Nannocystales; family Nannocystaceae; genus JAUIJR01. Next base: position 5,222 of record JAUIJR010000051.1, read on the forward strand.
GGCATTGCCGGGCGGCGTGACGCCGTCGTCCACCATGCGGTGGCAAAGGTCGCAGCCGATCCCCTCGCGCTCGTCGAGGGTCATCTCGTCCATGGCGATGATGTCGCCGCGGCCGTCGAGGTAGGCCCGCGGGACGTGGCAGCGCACGCACAGCTCGGTGTCGGCCGGATCGTCTTGGTGGGCGATGGCGACGCCCGCCCAAAACACGGGGTCGCGCGCCGAGTTGCCCATCATCGAGCCCAGCCACGCACCCGGGCTTTGGTTGGGCTCGTCGGCCGCGGCCGCCGGGTTGGCGAAGAGGTGGCAGGCCTGGCAACTGACCACCGTCTCGAGCGGGTTGGTCAGCTCGCCCGCGTTGGTGGGGGAGGCCTTGCTGCTCGCGGGTAGGGCCCACAAAAGCCCGGCACCGAGGATCAACGCGCGTCGCACCTTGGGGTATGGTAGACGCCATGCCCGTGGGGAGCGAGCAAAAGCGCCCGCGCGGCGCATCCGACCCGAGCCGCTCGCGCGGGACCCCCCGCGCCTTGTCCTGGGCGGCGCTCTTCGCGGTCTTGCCCCTCGTCGCCTGTGTCGGAGGATGTCGGCACGACGATGTCGGCATCAAGGGCAACAATCCCCAGCCGCGACAGCCCGGACAAGAGCCGGCCGAGACCAAGGTCGGCAACGGAGATCCCAGCGGGGTCGACAACCAACCCGACTGGAACACGATGGCTGACGAGCTTCGCGGGCGCGTCGGTCCCCGCTTGCCGGATCCTCTGCCGCCGAGCCGCGAGGCGGCCTGCCAGGGGATGTTGGACGCCGCTTTGCGCTTTTATCGAGCGACCGAGCCCGACGAAGATCGCCAAGGCGATCGCGTGGCTGAGCTGACCGCGAGCCGCGAGCGGGACATCGCCGCGTGTGTCGAGTCGACCAGCGTCGAAGCGGCCGCTTGCGTGACCGTGTTGCTCTCCGACCGTGACTCCGAGTTCCCCTGGCTGCTCGACCAGTGCATGCGCGCCTACCCCGGGTCGGCTTGATGCGGCACGCAGGGCTTCGACACGGGCTCGCCGCCGCGCTCGGGTGCTTGTGCTTGGCCTGCCCGGCGCAGGAGGCCCCGCCGACGGTGGGGGCGAAGGCCGAGGCCGAAGGCGAGCCCGCAGCCGCGCCTGCACGGGAGTCCGAGCCCGCGCCCGAGCCTGCACCCGCGCCCGAGCCTGAGCCCGAGCCTGCACCCGCGCCCGAGCTCGAGCTCGCCTTCGTCGGCGACATCATCTACGGGCGCTACCGAGACAGCGGCTTCGATCCGATCGTCGAAGGCGAGCTGCCGCCCTTTGCGGCCATGGCCGCCGCCTTGGAGGCGGATCTGAGCTTCGCCAACCTCGAGACCCCGGTGGTCGAGACCCTGCCCGAAAAAAGCCCCAGTCACGCCGACTACCGTTTCGGCGCCTCGCGGGCGATGGCCCAAAGCCTGGTCGACGCGGGCTTCGACGCGGTCTCGATCGCCAACAATCACCATAACGATCAGCGCGAAGCCGGGCATCGCGAGACCCCGCAGATCTTGGCCGATCTCGGCATCGTGGCCGCCGGCGCCGCGCGGGCCGAAGCGCCGGCCTTTCGCTTCGAGACCCTCGAGTACCAAGGTTGGCGCGTGGCCTTCGGAGCGGCCACGACCAAGCTCAACATGCCCTTGGACGAGCCCCCGCCGCACCTGCCTTGGGCCAAGACCGAAGACCTGCTGGCGATGATCGAAGGGCCTTTGCGCGAGGCCCGGGCGAGCCACGACCTGGTGATCGTGTCTTTGCACTGGGGGCAGGAGTACACCGACGACCCGAGCGTCCGGCAAAAGCGAGCCGCGCGCGCGCTGGTCGAAGCGGGGGCCGACCTCGTCTTTGGTCACCACCCCCATGTCTTGCAGGGGATCGAGTCCCATGAAGGCGGTGTGATCGCCTACTCGATGGGGAACTTCTTGTTCGAGAACGCCGGCCCGGTGCCCAAGCTCACCGGCGTCTTGCACCTTCGCTACACGCGAAGCGCCGGGCGGCCTTGCTTGAGCGCGGCCCGCTTCGATCCGGCCGTCATCACGCGCAAGCCCTACCCGCATCCCGAACCCGCCGAGGGGCGCTCGGGCACCCAAGTCCGCGATCGTCTTCAGACCCTCTCGCGTCGCCTCGGGACAGCCTGGCGCGAGAACGCGGACGATGGATCCATGCACATGGAGCTGCCGCAATGCGCGGGCGCCCCCCATGCGGAACCGGCCGAAGCCTCAGAGCAGGTCGGGGGCGAAGATCCGCAAGGCGAGTAGATTCGCGCCCATCGTGCCCATGGTCACCATGAGCAGGCCGCGGGCCGTGAGGCGGCGGGTGTGCAGCACGCTCGCGTCGACGATCGCGGGGATCATGTAGGCCAGCTGCGAGACGCCGACGTAGCTCGCGCTCATCAGCAAGGCGGCGCGACCGCTCAGGCCCATGCTCCACACCAAGGTGAAGACCAAGAAGGTCTGCACGCCGATGTGCAAGAGCAGGCCCAAGACGATCCCTTCGCGGATGCTGCCGCGGGGGCTGGAGGAATTCGCGGCGGACTCGGTCGCGGTGCGCTCGTGCACCCGCAGATGCTAGCACGCGGGACTGCGCGCGCGTCGGCGCGTATTGGGCTCAGCCCACCCGGGCTTCGAGGGCGCCGCGGACTTCGGCATAGGCCCGCGTGATGCCTTCGAGGCGGGCCGGCGCGTCGCTCAGATCTCCGCCGCGGGCCGCCGCCTCGAGGCCCTCGCAGTGGCGGCCGAGGCGGGCCGCACCGACCGTGCGGGCGCTGCCTTTGAGCTTGTGGGCCAGGTCTCCGACGCGACCGGCGTCGCTCGCATCCACCGCGTTTTGCAGATCCGCCACCAGCTCGTCGGCTTGGCCGACGAAGACGCCGACGATCTGTCGCAAGAAGGCGCCGCTACCTCCGTCGAGGCTGTCGAGCTCGCTCAAGATCGTCTCGTCGAGCAAGAGCTCGGCGTCGTGCTCAGCCACGCGGGACCCCCTTCATCGAGGGTCGTGCGAGGCAGCTCGCGCGCGGGGCCGGGGCGATCACGGTGTAGATATACCACCGGCGGCCGCAGTTCGGATCATGCGGCAGACGCGGCGGCTGCGGCACAGCTGCGCAGTCGCTGGGCGGCCTCTTCGAGTGTCGACATTCGCTTGACGGCGTCGAAATGCAGCGCGAGGTCCGTGCGCAAGGGGGCCCCGAGTCGCAGCCACTGCTTGAGCCGCCCCAGGGCCGCGCGCTCGCTCGCCCCCGCGGCCAATAAGCGCGCCGCGTAGTCCAAGAGCAGCTCGATGCGTTCGCTCGGAGCGAGGGCTTTGGCCTGGCTACGGGCCCGCGCAAAGATCTCGGGGTGCCCCATGGCGCCGCGCCCGATCATGAAGGCACTGCAGCCGCTTTGGGCCGCGCATGCGGCCAAGTCCTCGACTTCGAAGAGGTCGCCGTTGGCGACGACGGGGATCGAGATGGCCTCGCGCGCGCGCCCCAGGGCTGGCCAGTCGACGGGGGGCTTGTACAGCTGCGCGCGGGTGCGGGCGTGCACGGTCAGCCAGGCCGCGCCGCCGGCCTCGGCCGCGCGGGCGATGTCCACCATGGGCATGGCGTCCTCCCAGCCGACGCGCACCTTCACCGTCACCGGAATCTCGGCCGGCACGCGCGCGCGCACGGCCTCGGTGACGCGGGCCACTCGCTCGGGTGCCTTGAGCAGCGCGGCCCCGCCGTCGTGGCCATTGACCCGCTTGGCCGGGCAGCCAAAGTTCAGATCGATGCCCGGCGCGCCCAGCTCGGCCGCACGCAGGGCGGCCGCCGCCATGGCTTCGGGTCGCCCGCCCAAGAGCTGCACGAAGACCGGCACCCCGGCCCGGGTCACGCCGCCGCGGGCCAGCTCGGGGCAGTGCCGCAAAAAGACGTGGTCGGGGACCACTTGGTTGGTCACCCGCACGAACTCGCACACGCAGATGCTCAGCCCGCTGCGCCCCCCGAACATCGAGCTCAGCAGATCTCGATGCACGTGATCGGTGACGCCGTCCATGGGCGCGAGCGCCAAGAACAAGCCAGGTTCCAAGGGGGTGCGGGCCACCGTCTCGCGCTGCGCCCAGGCCCGCTCGAAGGTCGAGGGGCCGAGCTCGGCGGGGCGCGAGGCAAAGGTGGACATCTCGAACCTCTCTGGCGCGCCTCGGCCTAGGTGCCCGGCAGCTCGAGCTGCGCGTCGAGCTCCGGGGACCAACGGCGCAAGACGTACTCGTAGACGCGGTGGAAGCTCTCTTCGCCGCCCGCACCGCCGCTGCGTCGCAAGCGACGTCGCACGTAGCCGTGGGGGGTGACCTCGCGGCGTTGCATCAGGCCCCAGATGACGGCCTCGGCCTCGACCTCGTCGAAGCCCTCGTCGACGAGCGCATCGACCAATCGCCCCATGGCCAGGCCCTCGTCACCGGCGGCTTCGAGTCGCTCGAGGCTCCGCGTCGCGCAGGCGTCGGACATGCGGCGCAGGATGGCGGCTGTGGCCCGGCGGTGCAAGGCCCGGGAGCGCGCGCGCCTCAGCTGCCCGCCAATACCGCGCCGAGCCAAGTGGCGATGTCTTGGACGACGGCCGGATCCACGTGTCGCGACAAGTCGCGGTAGTGCCCCGCGTGCGACTCGCCGGCCTCGGGCTTGAAGAGATGATCGAGGCCCGGACGGCGCTCGGCCTTCGAGGCCTTGCCGCTTTTGCCCTCGCGCAAGGCGAGCGCGACCAGCTCGAAGTCCCGCACCGGGTGCACCTGAAAGTCCTTGTCGCCGTGCAGCGCGTAGACCGGCACCGTCACCTTGCGCAGCTCGGCCGCGGGATCGATCACGAAGACCTCTTGCATCCACTCGCGCAAAGGCTCGGCCGAAGCGGGCAGCTCTTTGTCGGCGAGCGCGGCTTCGTGCACGCGCCGGGCCTCGCCGACCGCGGCCTCCACCGTGGTGGGATCTCGACCGATCAGCGAGCGACGGATCTCGTCGTAGACGAGCTCTCGAATGTTGCGGCCCGGCGCGGCCAACAAGACCAGCGCGCGCACCTTGGCTTTGATCTTCTTCTTGCCCAGTCGCTGCGACCCTTGGCCCAGCATGCTGGCGACCAAGGCCCCCTCACCGTGCCCGATCACCACGATGCGCTGGGCATCGACTTCGGGGCGCGCGGCCAAGGCGGCCAAAGCCCGCCGCGCATCTTCGACGCTGGCGTCGAAGCCGGGCGTCGGGTCCTCGCCGATCTCCGACTCACCCACACCCCGCTCGTCGAAGCGCAGCACGGCAAAGCCCGCACGCGCGAGGCCGTCGTGGATCTCGTGACTGCCGACATCGAGTGCGCCGCCGGCCACGAAGCCGAGTCGATCTTGGGGCCCCGTGCCGCTCAAGAACAACACGCCGGGGCGCGCCGCGGTGCCGCCGTCGGCCGCGAGCACGAGCTCGGCCCCCAGTTTGGGCGCCTCGCCCAGGGCCGGAATGTCGACGGCCCGCACTTCGAGATCCGCGGCGAGGCGATAGCTCGGCCGCGGGACCTCGGGCAGCAGCTCTTCGAGAGCGGCCGGCGCCTCGACCCCCCGATAGACCTGACGCCCGCCATCGTCGACAAAGCCCGAGACCCGCAGCTCGGCGAGACGTGTGTTGCCGTGCAGCTCGAACTTGCCGGCCCCCAAGGCAAGCTCGGCCGCGTCGCCGGCCCGCACCGGTCGCAGCTCGAGCTGCGAGATGCGATCGCGATCGGGCGCATAGCTGCGCTGCTCGAGCAGCTCGCCGCGCTGCCCGACGCCCAAGCGCAACATCAGCTCGCGCACGAACAAGGCGTGCGAGGGCACGACCCAAGTCAGCGGATCGTCTTCGTCGGCGGTCTGCGTGCGCACGTCCCCGAGGTGGGTCTCGATCAGCGTGGCCTCGCTCCAGCTGTAGTAGCGCGTCGAGCTCGGCTCGCGCAGCTGCGCCTCGACCGGGCGCCCCTGCGGATCGAGCCACAGCCGATACTCGTAACGCGGCACGCCCTCCGAGCTCAGCTGACTGATGGCGACATAGGGCGCGGGGTCCTCGGGGTCCGCGGGCCGACACACCCCTTGGGTGGTGGCCAAGACCGCACCGGCGTCATCGACGAGCTCCCAGCGCCGGCGCTCTTCGCCCGAGCACAACATCGCCACATCGGCCGCCTCGGTCGCGGCCAAAGCCGGCGGCGCCGCCTCGAGGGGCGTGCTGGTGCCCGCGTCCTTCTTCGAACAGGCCGGCGCGGCCAGCAAGCCGAGCGCCAAGCCCAGGGCGCCAAAGGGGCGAAAAGAGCGCAGCACGAAACTCCCGCGGTCGGGCATGGGCCGAGTGTGGCCCATGGGATCCCGTGCGGGAAAAAAGGGGCAGGGAGGGGGCGGCGGCCCGTCCTAGCAGCCCAGGGCCGCGTCTTCGGCTGCGAACCAGCGGCTGGCGATCCGGACGGCGTTGGTGGCCGCGCCCAGGCGGAGGTTGTCGGCGGCGATGGTGAGGCACCAGCTGCGGGTGGCGCCATCTTGGAGCGGCTCGCGGGCGTCGGGGCGCAGGCGGCCGACCAGGGTGTTGTCGCGATCGTGCACGGTGGCCAGGGCGCTCAGGCCCTCGCCGGCGGCGCCGGGGAAGTGGCGCAAGAAGGGCGCGGCGGCCCAGGCTTCGACGATCTGGGCCTCGGTGGCCGGCTCGCCCAGGGTCAGCCAGGCGTTCTCGTAGTGGCCGACGGCCACCGGCACGCGACAGCACTGGGCCGAGACCGCGAACTCGGGCGCGCGCAGGATCTTGCGGCTCTCGTTCATCAGCTTGCGCTCTTCGGAGCTGTAGCCGGAGTCGTCGGTCTTGCCGTTGTGCGGCACGGTGTTCCCCGCGTAGGCCTTGGGATCGAAGTTCGTCCCGATCCGGTTCTTTTGCGCGTAGCCCTCGGCCGACGCCGCCAAAAACCCGTCGAGGGGACCCACGCCGGCGCCGCTGATCGCCTGGTAGCTCGAGACGGCCGCGCTCGTGATCCCGAAGCGGTCTTGCAAAGGCTTGGTCGCCAAGGTGAAGGGGATCGTCGTGCAGTTCGGGTTCGCGACCAGGCGCGTGTCCTCGCCGACCAGGTCGTGGTTCACCCCGGCCACGCCGAGCACCACCTTGGGATCCATGCGGTAGGTGTTCGACTTGTCGACCACGCGGTAGCCCAGCTCCAACAAGCGGGGCACGTAGCGCTTGGAGTAGTCGTCGTCGAGGGCCACGAAGGCCAGGTCGCCTTTGGGGGCCGCGTCCGTCTCGAGATCGGTGGCCGCCATGATCTCGTAGCTGCGTCCGTGCCGCTCGATCGTGCGCGCGCGGCTGGCGAACAAGGCCAGCTCGGCTTTGGGCCAGGCGCGGTCGATGAGGTGCAGAAGTTCTTCGCCCACCAAGCCGGTGGCACCGAGGATGCAGATCCGCATGCGCGGGGCATAGCACAAGCGCGCGCGGCCGCGGCGTGCGGAGATCTGCACGCCGGCGTCGGCCCGCGGCGCTCGGCGAAGCGGCGCGGGCTGTACGCCGCCGCCCGCACGCCACGGCCTCCGCGGCGGCTCACGCGGGCATGGGCTGCGAGCGCCGCGAAGGGCCCCCGAAGGCGCACGGATCCGTGTTATCGGAGCGCCGATGTCGACCCGCGCCGCCTTCTCGCCTCGCGTCTTCGCCCCCGATGCTCACCAGCAGATGGTCAAGACCATCAAGGGTCTGACCATGGACGCAGTCGAGGCGGCGACCTGCGGCCACCCCGGCTTGCCCATGGGCGCAGCCGACATGGCCACGGTCTTGTGGACGCAGTTTTTGGTCCACGACCCCCAAGCCCCCGACTGGGCCGACCGCGACCGCTTCGTGCTCTCGGCCGGTCACGGCTCGATGCTCGTCTACTCGCTCTTGCACCTGACGGGCTACGACTTGTCGCTCGAGGAGCTGAAGAACTTTCGTCAGTGGGGCTCGAAGACGGCCGGCCACCCCGAGTACGGCCACACCCCCGGCGTCGAGGTGACCACCGGACCTTTGGGCACGGGCTTCGCCACCGGCGTGGGCCTGGCCTTGGCCGAGCGCTTTTTGGCCGATCGCTACAACCGCGAGGGCCACGAGATCGTCGACCACTTCACCTACGGCATCGTCAGCGACGGCGACCTGATGGAAGGCGTGGCCTCCGAGGCCGCGAGCTTGGCCGGCCACCTGGGCCTGGGGAAGCTGGTCTACCTCTACGACGACAACCACATCTCGATCGACGGCGCGACGGACATCGCCTTTACCGAGAACGTGGGTGCGCGCTTCGAAGCCTACGGCTGGCACGTACAGCGCGTCGACGGCCACGATGCGGCGGCCATCGCCACGGCCATCGCGGCCGCGCGCGCCGAGTCCGAGCGCCCGAGCCTGATCTGCTGTCGCACGGTCATCGGTCACGGGGCCCCGAACAAGGCCGGCACCTCGGGCGTGCACGGAGCGGCCCTGGGCGCCGACGAGGTCACCGCGACCAAGGCCGCGATGGACTGGCCGGCCGAGCCCTTCCACGTGCCGAGCGCCCTGCGCACGACGATGGCCGGCGAAGCCGAGGCCCGCGCGGGCGATCACGCGAGCTGGAAAAAACGCTTCGAGGCCTACGCGAGCGCCAACCCCGAGCTCGCCGCCGAGTTCTCGGCCCTGATGAAAGGCGAGCTGCCGGCCGGCACCCTCGAGGCCCTGCCGAGCTTCGAGGTGGGCAAGAAAGTCGCCACCCGCAAAGCGAGCCAGAGCTGCCTCACTGCGCTGTTGGCCGCGCACCCGACCCTGCTCGGCGGCTCGGCCGACTTGGCCGGCTCGAACGGCACGAAGTTCAAAGACGACCCGGGCCAACAACAACAAAGCCCGGGCGGCCGCCAGATCCACTTCGGCGTGCGCGAGCACGCGATGGCCTGTATCTGCAACGGCTTGGCCCTGCACGGCGGTGTGCGCTGCTTCGACGCGACCTTCTTGGTGTTCTCGGACTTCATGCGCGGCGGCATTCGCCTGTCGGCGCTGATGGGCCTGCCTGTCGTCCACATTCTGACGCACGACAGCTTCTTGCTCGGCGAGGACGGCCCGACGCACCAGCCCATCGAGCATGCGATGAGCCTGCGCGCGATGCCCAACTTGCACGTGATGCGCCCCGCCGACGCCAAAGAGACGGCCGCCGCCTGGCGCCACGCCCTGACCCGCACCGACGGTCCGACGGCCCTGCTGCTGACGCGCCAAGGCGTGCCGACGCTGGCCAGCTCGCGCGACGAGGTGGTCGGCGGCTACGTGCTCAGCGAAGGCGAAGGCGAGCTCGACGGGATCCTCGTCGCCACCGGCTCCGAAGTCTCCTTGGCCGAAGCCGCCGCCGAAAAACTCCGCGCCCAAGGCAAAAACGTCCGCGTCGTCTCCATGCCCTGCTGGGAGCTCTTCGAGACCCAAGCCGACAAAGACGAGGTGCTCCCCCCCGCCGTCCAAAAGCGCCTCTCCATCGAAGCCGGCACGACGCTTGGCTGGCAAAAGTACGCCCGCGAGAACTTGGGAATCGACCACTTCGGCGCCTCGGCGCCGGCGGGGGTTTTGGCCGAGAAGTTTGGGTTCACGGTGGACGCCGTGGTCGAACGCTACGGGAAGCTGTAGGCGGCGCGGCCCTTCGCCGCCCGCCGCCCCTCCGAGCATGGCCGTGAGGCGGTCGAGAACCCGGCCTGGGTGCGTTCGCTAGGTGGGTCGTGGCCGCGAGGCGGTCATGCACGGAGGCTGAACGCGGCAGCTAGTCACCCGCCCACCAACGCCACCTCGGCCAGCTGCGGCAGGATCTCCTCGATCACCACCCCGGTGAGGTTGGTGTCGGTCGGATTGGAGATCGACGCGGCGTTGGTCCAGAACACGAAGCTGAGGTCGGCGTCGGGAAAGTGGTAGGCGAAGGTCAGGTAGCCGAGCTCTTGGCCGATGTGGCCGACGCCTTCGCCCCAGGGGGTGCGCCAGCGATCGAAGCCGAGGCCGTAGCCGTCGAAGCCGTGGTCGCTGTCGTTGGGGAGAAAGTCGAAGATCTGCGCGCGTAGGCCCGGGTCGATGAAGTCCGGATCGACGAAGCTCGCGTCGAGAAAGGTCAGCAAGTCGAAGGCGTTCGAGGCCACGCCGCCCGCCGCGTCCACCGAGTTTGTCGCGTAGGTCTCCGTGGCGTCGATCAGGACTCGGTCGCCGTACAAGTCGAGATAGCCACGCACCACGCCCGGGAAGGCGAAGTGGTCGGGTCGGTAGCTCGTCTGCGCCAGCTCGAGCGGGGCGAACAGCGCGTCGACCATCAGCTCGTCTTGGTCGCGGCCGCTTTGGGCTTCGAGGATCTCGGCCAAGAGCAAGTAGTTCGTGTTCGCGTAGCCGTGGCGCGTGCCCGGGTCGAACTGCGGATCTTTGGCCAAGGCCTGGTCGAGCAGGGACTCGATCGTCCACGCGATCGTCGGGTCGTTGAACAAAGCGATGCCCCACGCAAAGCCCGTGTAGTCGGGCAGGCCGGACGAGTGGTTGAGCAGCTGTCGCACGGTGATCGTCTCGGCGTGACGAACACGCGAGGCCAACTCTGGCGGCAGCAGCGGGGCGATGGGGTCGTCGAGATCGATGCCGAGGGCGTCCAAGCTCCGCAAAACCGTCACCGCCACCATCGACTTGGTCACCGATGCGATGCGGGTGCGATGGCAGCTCTCGAGGGGGACGCCGAGGGTCATGTCGGCGGAGCCGACTGCGCCGGCCCAGGTGCCGTTGCCGTCGCGGATTGCCCAGACCGCGCCGGGTAGTCGGGTCGCGGCGAGTGACTCCAAGCTGGCTTGGAACTCGGCTGCGCGGGGGTGAGCGGCGATCTCGGCCGCCAAGGCCTCGGGGATCTCGCAGCGATAGTCTTCGGCGTCGCGGGTACCGGGGTCGTCGCAGCCGGGGGTGAGGGCGAGGCAGACGAAGGCCAGTCGATGCGTGAATGAGCGGAGGTGAAGCATGTTGATGGAGCTTTCAGGGCGTGGGGGTGGGGCGACGAAGGGGGACGGAGAGACCGACGAGGATTTGGGCACGGCCCATGACCGGCAGCTCGTTGCCGGGGGCGAAAGGCGCAAGCAGGACTTGTTGGTAGCGGGCGAACACGGCGACCGGCGCCCGCGTGCGGGCCGCGAAGTCGTAGCCGAACTCGACGAAGGGCAAGACCCGTGCGCTCGTGCGACCGACGCGGGCGGGGTGGTAGCCGCTCGCGTCGGCGCGGTAGGCCTGCGCCCACGTGCGCATGTGCTGGACGCCGAAGCCCAGCCCTCCGCCGAGCGTCAGTCCGATGCGGGCGCGCCAGCGCAGGTCGAGGCCGGTGTCGAAGCTCGGGCCGTGGGCGAAGTCGCGGTGCGCGAGGTAGCCGAGGCGCAGTGGTTGACGCAGCGAGAAGCGCCCGCGCTCGAGGTGGATCATCGAGACCCCGAGGTTCACGACCGGGTGGGTCGCGGCCGGCCAAAAACCGAGGGCATCGAGACCGGCCGCCGCTTCGAGGGGCCAAGTTTGGCGATCGCGCCAGCCGTGGTGCGGGGGCGTCGTGTCCGCCTCGGGAGGGCCCGGAGGGCCGGCGAGAAGCAAGGTGGTCAGCGCCGCGAGTGACGCGCGGTGGGCGGTGGGCGGATGGGGAGCGGGGCGTGACATCGGACGCCCTCTCTTTCCCGGCGCCTCACGATCTGGTCAGCGCGCGACGAGAAAAAGCTCGCCCTACTCGTCGAGCCCGCACAGCTCCGAGATGCGCGCGTCGAAGATGCCGGGTGCACGCTCGAGGTGGGCGCGACCGATCGTGCGTGCGCGCTCGGGGGTGCTCTGGGCGCAGTCCGCCATCGTGCGCATGGCGGCGAACTCGGTGGCGAACATCCCGGGGTCGAATCGTTGCGCGTGGGCCTGGACCAGGTCGTCGAGCTCGGACCAGTCGCGATCACGCAGGGCGATCCGGGCGCGCTGCAACAGCTCGAGCTCACTGGGTGGGGGCGGGGGAGGAGCGTCGGTCGGGGCGGGGGTCGAAGGACGCTGCGTCTGGCGTTCGGGCTTCGTGGCGTCGAGCTCGGCGTCTCGGTCCGCCGGCGGAGCTTCGTCCACGCTTTCGATGCCCCGTACGAGCTGCATCTCGACGGGCTCGAGCGTCGGCGCGGGCTCGGGCTTCGCCGTCGTCGCCGATGTGCTCGGTGCCGGACTCGGCGCGGGGGCGCGTTGTCGGAGCCACCAGGCCGTCGCCCCACCGAGTCCGAGAACGACCAAAGCGGCCGCGATCCAGGGACCACGCACGGCGGTGTCCGTCGGCGCCGCGGGTGGAGTTTCGGGTTCTGGCTCGGGTTCCGGCTCTGGCTCTGGCTCTGGGCCGGGTCCCGCGCGGAGCCGCGACCACAGGGCCTCGACCGCCTCGGCGGAGGGTTCGGCCTCGCGTTGGGCTTGGGCGATCAGCTCGTCGATCTTCATCGGGGGGCCTCCGCGTCGGCGTGAGTGTGCAAATACGCCTGCAAGGCCGCGCGGGCCAGACGCACCCGCGAGGCGATGGTGTTGCGCTTTTCGTCCAAGAGCTCGGCGACCTCACGGCCGCGAAGGCCCTGCAGCTCGACCAAGACGAAGGCTTCGCGCTGGGCGTCGGGCAGGGTGTCCAAGAATCGCTCGAGGATCTCGAGCGCCTCGCCTTGGGCCACATGTGCCTCGGGCGTGGGGCCCGAAGATGGCGGGGGCGCTTGGCCCAGGGCGTCGAGCTTACGCGCCACGCGAGCGCGGCGGCGGCGCTCATGCATGGCCACGTTGCGTGCGATGCCCGCCAACCACGGACGTGGGTCGCGACCGGCGTCGAGATCGTCCCAACGCCGCTGCACCACGACGAAGACCTCGTGTGCGGCGTCCTCGATCTCGGGCCCGGGCACGCCCAAGTAGCGGAGCGTTCGCCACACGAAGCTCACTTCGCGGCGGTAGAGGGCCTCGAGCTCGGGCCCCGGAGACGAGGCGGCGGTATTCGCAGGGGCGCTCAACGTGGGGTCTTTCCCGGCCGGGCCGGATCTGGTCACGAACAGGCAAAAAAAGTCGGCCGCGGCTCAAAAAAAGCGCGCCTCCAGGCCCAAGCTCGCCCGCAGGGTCAAAGGACCGACATCGTAGGTGAGCCCGGCGGCTTCGAGACGGGGGCGCCGGAGGGTCACCAAGGTCTCGGCGCCCACCCGCAGCGCGAAGTTGCGGTGGAAGGCCCACACGGCGCTCGCCGAGAGGCTGGCGGCCGCCCACAGGGTGTGGCCGACGGCGTCGCCTTCGGGCGAACGAACACCGACGCGCAGCGCCCCCAGCTCGGCCCCGCCGCACAAGGGCAGCTCGACGCGCTCGAGCCGGGGAACCCAGCAGCCCCGGGCGGAGACCGCGCCCAGCGTCAGCCACAGCTCGGCGCCGCTCGAGGGAGCGCGCCGGGCGACCTTGGGCGTCCACAGGCGCCCGCCGAGCTCGACGCGCGCTCGGGGGGCGAGCCAGGCGACCGCGAGTTCGGTGTCCGCGCCGAAGGGCAAGGCGCCCGCGTAGATGCCCGTCTCGAGACGCACCGCCGCGCGGGGGGACGCGTCGGGGGACTCGGGCCGAGGCTCGGCCTCGAGCACGAGCGCTGGCGACGTTTGGGCCAGGGGTTCCGGCCGGCTTGGAGCTTCGGGTTCGGGTTCGGGCTCGGGCTCGGGCTCGGGCTCGGGTGCGAAAGCCTCGGGCTCGACGGCGGCGATCGACAAGATGATGGCGGCCGCATCACCGAGCTCGTCGCAGTTGTGCGCGCGCACGGTTCGGGTGTGCGCGCCGATCTCGAGGACCAAGGCGTAGACACCGTCTTCGACGAGAAGCTCGGCGCGCGCCCGCACGCGCGAGGCCGGGCTATCGCCCACAAATCGAAGGAAGGCTGCTTCTACGGTCTCGCGGCGCGGACAGTCGGGCGGGGCGCGCCATTCGAGTTCGAGCAAGCCGGCCGCAGCGACTTCGCTTTCGGCGCTCGGCGCTGGCGCCGAAACGGGTGGGCTGGCGAGGATCCATCCCGTGAGGGCGAGGGGAGTCGCAATCACGTCGGGTCGAAGGCTAGCAGTGTCGACCGAAGAAATGAGGAGGTCCCCACGGGCGATCGGCCGTAGGCGGGTCACGGCGCGCTAGGATGCGGCGGTGCGGCGAGTCCTGCTTTGCGCCTCGAGTCTCGCGCTCGCCGGCTGCGTCTCGGCCGACGAAGACGCCGAGTACTTCGGCGTGCCGGCGTGGTGCGAGGCGACCTACGGGTGGGGGGACCTCGCGCGCATCGACGAACAGGCGCTGGCCGAGGCGGTGAACGGGGCGCGGGAGGCCGGCGCGGTGTGTGGCGTCGCGGATCTATTGCCGGCGGGCACGGTCGAGATGGCGCCCAAGCTGCGCTGTGCGGCGCGGATGCATGCGCGGGACATGGTCGAGCGGGGCTTCGAGGGGCATGTGGATCCGGATGGGCTGGGACCCGAAGATCGGCTGGCCTCGGCGCAGTA
>JAUIJR010000052.1 GCA_030431075.1 Polyangia bacterium
CTCACCGGCGCTGCGCCAAGGAGTCCTTGGCGAAGCTGGGGAACTCGGCGTGGGCTTGGGCGTAGGCTTCGAAGTCGATGCCCCCGTCGTCGTCGTAGGGGTACTCGAGCGCGTTGAGGGCGGCGAGCGGGGGCGGGAAGTCGAGCGCGAAGGACATGCGCGAGCGTAGCGAGAGTGGGTGTGGCGTCGTCGCGAATTCGTCGGCTCGATCACGACTCGCGCTTGGCCGGGTCCTTCTGGGAACAATTTTCGTTTGGGCGTGGTAGGTCGGGCGCGTGAGCGAACGGCGCTACGACGACCGCGAGGTCGCCCAGATCCTCAAGCGCGTGGCCGAGCTGCACGAGGCCGACGGGGCTTCGGGGGGCGATGGGATGACCGCGCAAGAGCTCGAGGGGGTCGTGGGGGAGCTCGGGATGTCGAAGGCCTTGGTCGCGCGCGCCACGATGGAGCTCGCCCGCCCGCAGGCGCGGACCCAGCCGCGGGCGCTACTGGGGGGGCCGGAGTCTTTGATGTTCGAAGACCGGGTCGATGGAGAGATCTCCGACGCCACCTTCGAGCTCATGGTCGACGTCTTGCGCCGCGCCCTCGGGGTGCCCGGGGAGGTCGACCGCAGCGGGGACACGCGGATGTGGTCGAGCAGCGAAGGCGCCGGTCGGGTCGTGCACCTGACCTTGGTCCCGCGCGAGGGCTACTGCGTGGTGCGTCTCGATGAGCAAATGCCCGTCGATGCGCGCACCACCGTCGGCATGGGGACCGTCGCCGGTGGCATGAGCGGCATGATGAGCGTCGTCCCGATGAAGGTCCTGCTCGCCGCCGGTTTGGCGAAGCTCTTTTTGTTGCCCATGGTGGTCGTCGGAGGGCTCGCGGGGTGGGGGATCGGTCGTGCCGTCTGGCGGCGCCGTAGTCAGGGCCGCGAAGCCGAGCTCTCCGAGGCCTTCGCCCAGGTCATGGACCACGCCCGCGCCGGCGTGCGCCGGGCCCTCGGCGAGGGCTGAGCTTCCCGCGTTCAGCTGCGCTCGGGCCAGAGCGCGTCAATCGGAAGGCTGACCCTCGAAGCCCGGGGCCGCCCCGGATCCCACGACGGCCAGAGCTCGCGCGTGAACCTCGAAGCAAAGTGGGTTCGCCTCGAAGGACTCGCCGTCGAGATTGCAAGGCTGCGTCGGCTCGAAGTGCAACTCGATGCGGCGGCCACGAAGCTGGCGATAGGCGGAGTCGGCCTTGGCCTTGGGTTCGGCGAGTCCGCGCAAGCGCTCCCAAAGTTGCTCGAGCAAGGCACCCGACAAGGGCGTATCGGCGCCGAGGATCCGCAGGTCGATGCAGCCGTCGTCGAGCCAGGCGTCCGGGGCGACGACCCAGCCGCCACCTGCGGTGCGGCCATTGGCCACGGCGGCGAAGAGGGCCTCGCCTTCGAAGGCGGTCTCGCCGTCGACCACGGCGCGCAGACCCCAGGGCTCGACTTCGGCTTGCCGCAGACCCTCGATCACGTAGGCCAGCCAGCCCATGTGATCTTTGGCCTCGGAGCTCGCCGCGCTCGTCGCTCGGGTCGCCGCACCGATCGTCGCCGCGTTGATCATCCAGCGACGCGGGCGCTCGGGACCCTCGACCACGACCAGATCCATGGGCCGCGGCGGGTCGAGCAAGGCGCTCTCGAGCTGTTGGACCGCGGGCAGCTCGAGTCGCGCCAAGCTGCGACACAGGTCGTTCCCGGTGCCGTAGGGTAAGGGGACCAAGGCGAGCTTCGCTCGGTCGACGGCCGCCCAAGCTTCGACGAAGGCGTGCATGGTGCCGTCGCCACCGGCCAAGGCGATCCGCTCGGCCCCGGCCTCGGTGGCGGCGCCCAGCATCGCGCGGAGTTGGGCCACGAAGTCCTCGCCTTCGAAGTCCTCGAGGCTGACGCAGCGCAAGGGCCAGCCGCGCGCACAAATCTCGGTGGCGGCCGCGTCGAGCTCGGCGTCGGCCCGGGCTCGCTCGTTGCGCAAGAGCCAGGTGGGCCGAGGGTTCAAGCCGCCGTGGTGAGGGGCCTCGCTCATCGCTTCACCTCGACGTGGGGGAGTCGGCACACGGGGCGGCGCTCGGCGGGCACGCCCCAGCATGACGAGCGCTCCACGATGTGCAAGCCGGGAGATGTGGGCTAGCGTGCGTCGTGCGCTTTTGGGTGTGCTTTGGCCTGGCCGCTTGTCTCGCGTGCGGGCGACCCCCGGGAGACGGGGACACGTCGGAGGCCGAAGGCGAGTCGGCGTCCGAAGCCGAATCGGAGTCCGGCGTCGGGCCCCGCGAGGCCTGCGTCACGCTTTGTGACAAGGTCCATGCCTGCGTCGCGTCGCTGCCCACACAAGGCTGCGCTTGGCAGATGGCGGGAGATCTCGAGGCTTGCGAAATGCGCTGCGATCTCGAGCTGGGCGACACGGCGACTGGCCGCTGCATCGACTGTCTGGCCGAGCGCCTGGTCTGTACGGGGACGGCCGCCTTGCGCCCTTGCGATGCCGACTGCACGGGGACGCCCTTCGTCACCGGCACCGACTTCGAAGGCGCGGCCGAGTACGACTACACCCAGTACTTTTGCGAGTGAGGCTCAGCCCGGCGCGGCCCGGCGCGCCGCGAGATCCGACTCGATGCGCGCCACCAGAGCGTCGATGAAGTCGCAGCCTTCGAAGGTGCCGGCGTCGGTCAGTCCTCCCGTCGCAAAGACATTGAGCTCGATCACCTGGTTGCCGACGAGGTCGGCCCCGACCAGGTAGAGATCGTGGGCGCGCAGCACCGGGCCGATCGCGGCCAGGGTGCGCTTTTGGGCCTCGTCGAGGCAGCCACGCTCCGGGTGGGCGCCGAGGTGCACGTTGCTGCGAAACTCGCCGGGGTTGGGGACGCGGCGCACGGCCGCCGTCGCCTCGCCCACGCGCAAGACCTCGCCCCCCACCAAGATCACGCGGGTGTCACCGGCGGGCGCTTCGGTGACGTAGCTTTGGGCCAAGATGAAGCCCCCCGCGGAGAGCTCCTCGAGGATCCGGCGCGCGCCGGCCTCGTCCGCCGGGTCGAGTCGGTAGACCCCCTCGCCTCGGGTGCCCACCAGCGGCTTGACCACCGCGCCCGTCTCGCACTCGGCGGCGAAAGCCAAGATCGCTTCGGCATCGCGCGAGACCAACATGCGCGGCCGGGTGCCGGGGGGCAGCGCGGCCATGAAGTCCTTGGCGCCCGCCGCCCGCAGGGCCGCCGGGGCGTTGAAGACCCACACGCCCGCGCGCTCGGCCACGCTCAGCCAGTTCAAGCAGGTCGCGTGCACCAAGCGGCGCTCCGGGTCGCGGCCCGGCGAAGTGCGGATCGAGATGGCGTCCATGGCGTCGAGGGGCACCCGGGTGCGGCGCTCGGGCGGCGGCAGGTCCGGCACGGGGTCGTCCTCGGCCTCGAAGAGGTAGGCGTGGGCCCAGGGCCTTTGGCCGTCGTCGAGCTCGAGATCCTCGACGCCGAACAAGGCGACCCGATGGCCGCGGGCTTGCGCCCGCCGCACGATCGCCAGGGTGCTCGAGCTCGCTTCGATCCGCAGGGGGTCGTTGACGACGAATCCGATGAACATGGGGCCGGGACTCCGGGTCGGGCGACGGCTTTGACTTCAACTGTGGGAAGCGGGCGGCGTGTCTTCGTCCTCGGCCGCCAAGCCGAGATGAGCGCGCTGCTTGAAGCGGGGGTCTTCGGGGTTGGCGATCCGACCGAGGTGCAAGACGCGCGCCCCCGTTTGGGCCACGGGGTTGGTGCTCTTGCCGATGACCACCCCGGCGTGGGGGTTGCGGTACTCGTGGACGACCTCGCCGAAGATGTCAGTCACCCGCGCGATCATCTCCCCGGACTCGAGGCGCTCGGTCAGCTTGGGGAGCACCTCGAGCAGGCCACCGTGGTGGGTGTAGATCCACTCCGAGGACTCGCAGATGATCGGGGCCGTACCGGGCTTGAAGCTGCGTTTGGGGATCATCTTGGCGTCGGCCAAGATGCGTCGCAGGCCGCGCACGGTGGACTGGATGAACTCGGGCTGAAAGCGCTGCGGGTCGCCGATCTCGACCGTGATCGCCGGCTTGCCCAGCTCCATGCAGTGGCCGCGCATCGTGAAGTCCGAAGGCGGGTTGTGCAGCACGATCTGCGGGCGCAGCAGGTAGGCCATGCGCGCGGTGGTCTCGTCGGTCAGATCCGCGCGCACGTACAGGGAGTTGATGCGCCCGAAGCTGGCCGTGTGGAGGTCCACCAGGCGGTCGAAGCGGTCCAAGATCCGCTCGCACAAGCGCCAGGTGTAGACCTCGGCCTCGTTGCCGTCGGGGCGGCCCGGGAAGAGGTGGTTCAGGTCACGGCCGTCGATGAAGGCCCGCTGGTTGAGCAAAAAGCCCGGGGTGTTGGTCACCACGACCGCCACCACCGTGCCGCGCAGCTCATCGCAGTCGAGCTTGGAAAACAGCGAGTGGATGACCGGGATGCCGTTGACCTCGTTGCCGTGCAAGGCCGCGGTCACCCCCAGGGTCGGGCCCTCGCGTTTGCCCCGCGCGACGAGGACCGGCACGGCCAAAGGCCGACCGAGGCCGTCGTGGCTCAGCTCGAGGGCGAGGCGCGAGACCTTGCCCGCCGGCAAGCTCTCGAGGTCGAGCTCTTCGCTGATGCGAAGGCGCGTGGCGACGTAGGGGCGGCTGGAGTCGTCCAAGGGCGAAGATCTGCGCGAGGCGTGGGCTTGGAGGATCGATGGCGCCCGATGGGCGCAAGAAAAGTCCGAGAGGCGGTGTAGCGCGGGCGGGCGCCGAAGCCGAGACCCGAAGCCGAGCGTCCGGCGAACGGAATCATAAATTCCGAGCGGATGCACAGCTTCCGATTTTGGCGGAAGTGCCAACTCCGTTCTCCTGGGTGGGTTTTGTAGGCGCTTTTCGCACATGGCGCCGCGCGAGGCGCCAAGTGGCCGACATCGGTCGCTTTTTCGTGGCCCCTGCAAATTGGTCGGCGCCATGCAATGGGCAGGGCCGATGCCCCAGTCCTCGTCGCGCACGGACGAAGCGCTGATCGCCGCCGCCCAGGCCCAAGACGCCGCCGCCATGGCCGAGCTGCTCGTTCGCTACGAGCTTCGTTTGCGCCGCCGCGCCGAGCGCTTGTGCATGCGCGGCGAGGATGCCGACGAGGTCTTGCAGGACACGATGCTGCAGATCATCCGGACCATCCATCAGTTCCGGGGCGAGTGCGCCTTCATGACCTGGGCGAGCGCGGTCGCTCGCAGCCAGGTCAGCCGCTACCGCCGACGCAACGCGCGCGAGCGCAACCGTCGCGAGGCGGTGAGCGCGGTCGTTCACGGGGTGCCCGACTTCCTCAACTGCGCGAGCCCGAACCCCGAGGTGGAGACCGCCGACGCCGAGCTGCGCAAGCGGATCCGCGACGCTCTCGACGCGCTCGCACCCATGGATCGCCGCGTGTTCGCGCTGCGCCAGTTGCGAGGTCGCTCGGCGCCCGAGGTGGCCGAAGAACTCGGCTTGACGGTGCCGGCCGTGAAGTCCAGGCTACACCGTGCACGTCGGGAGTTGCGGGCCTCGCTCAGTGGTCTGCACGCCGAGTCGATCGGTCTCGACGACTGCATCTCGGCTTGAGGGTCGACGATGCAGACCGTCCTCGTGACGGATGCACGCGAAGGCAGGCGAGGCATCGTCGATCTTCGCGCTCGGTGTTCCGAGTTCTTCTCGTCTCCCCCTTTTCAAGGAACAGACCGCGTTGGTGTCGAAAACACGACGACCGCGAGTCGGGCAGCGGCTTGGCAAGTACAAGCTGCGCAAGCGCTTGGGCCGTGGCGCAACCGGTGACGTCTTCGAGGCGCACGACACCGTCGAAGCTCGCACCGTCGCGCTCAAGGTCGCCCAAGACACGCCCGAGGCGCGCGAAGACTGCCGCCGAGAGATCCGGATCATGGCCAAGCTGGACCACCCGGCGATCTTGGAGCTGCGCAACGCCAACGAGTTCGACGGCCACCTGGTGATGGCCGTGCCGCTGGCCAACGAGACCCTCTCCGACCGCCTCTCGCGCCGCATGTCGCCGACGCGAACCCTGCACTACGCGGAGCAGATCCTCGAAGGCCTCGCGCACGCCCACGAGCGCCGCGTGCTTCACCGCGACGTCAAGCCGGCGAACATGCTCTTGTTCGACGACGACGTCCTCAAGCTCGCCGACTTCGGCGCGGCCCGCAGTCCGGCGCGAACCCGCTTCGGCACCAGCGTCGGCACCGTGGGCTACATGGCCCCCGAGCAGGCCCTCGGACGCTCTTCGCCCCGCTCCGACGTCTTTTGCGCCGGGCTGGTCTTGTACCGCATGACCTCCGGCGCCCTGCCCGAGTGGCCCTTCACCTGGCCCGGCCCTGGGCGTGAGCGTCTGCGTCGCTTTGGCGAGGCCTGGAAGGGCTTTTTGCATCGCGCCCTCGAGCTGCACGAGCGCAAGCGCTACCGCGACGCGGGGCACATGCTCGACGCCTTCGAGGCGGTGCGCCCCAAGATCGAACGGCACCTCCAGCGCAGCGCGGCGCGGAGGCGGCGTGGCTGAGCGCGCCACCCGGATCTGGTCCCGCACGGCCTCGGCGGGACTGGAGATGGGGAGTTTCGGCGCTTGGCAGTACCTGGCCTTTACGCGCTCGCGCCCGGGCTGGGAGGCCGAGGACAACGAGGACGCGCTCTTCGCCGGGCAGCTGGGGGCGCTGGGCATCTTCGCCGTCGCCGATGGCGTCGGGGGTCATCCGGGGGGCGCCCACGCGGCGGCGCAGACCCTCGAAGTCCTGCGCCGCTTGCAGCCCCAGCCCGCCCCGATCCCTTTGGCCCTCGATCTGGCCCGGGGCATCGTCGACTTGAACGCCCGCCTGGTGCGCCGAGGCAAAGGGTCGACCACCTTCACCTGCGTCGTGCTCGGGACCCAAGAGGCGGCGAGCGTGCACGTCGGGGACAGCGCGCTGGCCATCTTCTCGGGGCGCGGCCGCCTCAAGCATCGCAGCGTGGCCCACAGCCCGGCCGGATACGCGATCGAGGCCGGCCGTCTCGACGAACGGGATCTGCTCGAGGCCGACGATCATCACGTGGTTTCCAACGTTTTGGGGACGCGCCCCATGTCCGTGGAGATGACGAGCCTGATCCGCCTACGCCCGCGCGATACCCTCGTGCTCGGCAGCGATGGCCTCTTCGACAACCTCACCTCGACCAAGATGGCCAAGCTGGTCTGCCGCGGCGACCTGGGCCGCGGGGGGGCGCGCCTGCTCGCCGCCCTCGAAGAGGTCATGAACTCGGCGCAGGGCAAGGCCGACGATCACTCTTTCATCTTGCTGCGCCGCTTGCCCAAGCCCGCGAAGCGCAGCGCCAGCCCAGCCCCCTCCGCCGCATGAGCGACCCCAACGAGACCCCCGAGGAAAACGAAGCCCCCGCCTCCTTGCCGCGGGACGCGGATCCGCACTACGAGCGGGTGCGGCCGGAGAGCTTCGACCCCCCGCGCCACTTCTACCCGCGGGTGCTCAACGCCCACATGCACCCGATGGTGCGCTTCATGCTCAGCTTGAGCAACGACCGCCTGGTCAAGCGCTACTGCCACTTGAACCCGCGGGTCGACCCGACGGCGCTCGAAGAGATCCTGACCTACCAGCCCAAGCACTTTCGCTGGGCGGGCAGTGACCTGCTCTACGTGACCACCGAAGACGGCAAGCGACAGATGGCCGTCATCGAGACCAACTCGTGCCCCTCGGGACAAAAGTCGATGCCCCCCTACGAGGAGCACGACGAGCAAGGCGGCTACCGCAGCAACCTCGAGCGATCCTTTTTGCCGCTGCTGCGCGGACGTCGGCTGGTACCCGGCGAGATGGCCGTCATCTTCGACAAAAACGAGATGGAGGCCTCGGGCTACGCGGCGGCATTGGCCGATCTGCTCGACGAGGAGGTGCACCTGGTCGGCTTTCCCGATGGGGCCGACAATCCTCGGGTTCGCTTCGTCGAGGGCGTCATGGAGATCCGCAACGCCGAGGACGCGTGGATCCCCATCCGTTGCGCCTTTCGCTACGTGACCCAGCGCCCCTGGAACCGGATCCCGGTGTGGACCAAGACCCTGATCTTGAACCCCATCGTCGCCTGCCTGGCCGGCGGCCGAAACAAGGCGATGGCCGCCAAGGCCTACGAGTTCTTCAACGCGGACATCAAAGACACCGGGCTCGAGATCCGCCTGCCCGAGACCCGCTGGGACGTGAGCAAGGCCGAGGTCAGCTTGTGGGTGCAACGCCTCGGCGGTCACGCGGTGATCAAGGTGCCCTACGCCAACGCGGGGCAGGGGGTGTACACGATCACCTCGCCCGAAGAGCTCGAGGCCTTCAACCGCATCGACCACCCCTACGACAAGTTCATCGTCCAAAGCCTGATCGGCAACTCGACCTGGAGCTCGCGCGGCGAGCAGGGCCGCTTGTTCCACGTCGGGACCATCCCCAACAAACGCGGGCTGAGCTACGTCGCCGACCTTCGCGTCATGGTCTCGGCGGGGCCCGACGGCTTTCGTCCGATCGTCTACTACGCGCGTCGGGCCCGTCGCCCGCTGCTGGCCAAGCTCGGCACCTACTCGAGCTGGGACATGCTCGGCACCAACTTGTCGATCAAGAACGCGGACGGATCTTTTGGTTCCGATCCCGCGCGCTTGTTATTGATGGACCGCAAGGACTTCAACATCTTGGGCCTGGGCCCCGACGATCTGATCGAGGCCTACATCCAGTCGGTCTTGGCAACCGTGGCCATCGATCGCATGGCGATCCGGCTCATGAGCACGCGCGGGACCTTGCGCCGCCGCCTCTTTCGCTCCCTCAACGACGACGATCGCCTGCTCGACGAGATCATCCAGCGCGCGCCGGGTGAGCCGGAGCCGCCGCCCCGCCGCTGAGGGCCAGACCGGCGGGGGATCAGGCCCGCAGGTGCATGCAGGCCGGGTCTTCGCCGGCTTCGCGCCGCAACCAGTCGAGGTCGACGTTGCCGTAGCTCGGCGCCGTCTCGGCCGAAAAGCCGGCGCAGATCCAGATATCGTCGCCGGCGTCGACCGGCAGCTCGGAGCGACCGATCCGAAGCCGGGCCGAGGCGCCCAAAGAGTGTGCGCTCGCCTCGTCGCGCAGGCGCATCTCGGGGCCCCGGGCGACGAAGAGCGCCCCGCCGACGTGGGCGAGGTGGACGAAGGGCAGGCGCAGGCAGGCGATGGCCATCGAGGCCCCGAGCGCGTCGAAGACCCGCTGACGCTCGCGCAGTCGCATCAGCTCCACGTTGGCGCCCTGCAAGGCGGCGACGATCAAGGTCTCGGGAGGCGCTTCGGCGCCGAGCTCCAGGACCGCGCGTCGGGCCGCCCGCAAGGTGGCCACCATGGCGACCTCGCCGCGTGTCGCGCGACCGTGACCGAGCGCGACCGCGTGGACACCGGAGGCTTCGTCGGACCAGCGCCCGGCGTGGGCCACATGGACGCGGGCGGGCGGCGAGCTCCAGCCCGTGGACGGCGGGGAACCGCCCGCGACTTGGCGCACCATTGCCCCCTTGGAGCCCCCTTGGGCCAAAAAGGGTGCAGACCCGGCGAAGGGGGGCATATGATCTCACGGCATGCTGGTCCGCCTTCTCGTCGCGGCGCCCGAGCCGGACTTGGCCCAGCGGATCGCCAGCTTGGTGGCCGGCCCCGAGCTCTTGGTGCGGGTGGTCGCGCCGGGCGTGGACCCCGCCGAGGAGGCCGCGCGCGAACCATGCGATGCCTTGGTCGTCTCGGCCTCGGCCGACGACGCCGTCGAGGATCTGGTTCGCCCCCTGCGAGAGCTGGCGTCCCCGCCCGAGGTCATCGTGCTCACGCCGCACGAGGACGCCGCGGCCGAGGCGGCCGTCGTGGCGGCCGGCGGGCTGGCCGTCTTGCGCAGCTCGGTGGACGACCGGGGGCTGGCCGCGGCTTTGGCTGCGCTGGTCGAGCGCGTCCGCGAAAGCCAGCTCGCCCTCAACGAGCTCGCCTTGGCCGAAGAGCCCGATCGCCTCGTCGCGCGGGATCCGGCCATGCGCAAGCTGGTCGAGACCGCCCGGCGCGTCGCGGGGGCGAACACGCCGGTGCTGATCTTGGGAGAGACCGGCGTCGGTAAAGAACGGATCGCCAACCTCATTCACGCCGAGAGCACGCGCCGCGAAGGGCCCTTCATCGCCTTGAACTGCGCGGCGATCCCCGCCGAGCTCGTCGAAAGCGAGCTCTTCGGCCACGAAAAGGGGGCCTTCACCGGCGCTCACCGGGCGCGCCGTGGCTACTTCGAGCTCGCGCACGGGGGCAGCCTCTTTCTCGACGAGATCGCCGAGCTGCCCGCGACCATGCAAGCCAAGCTCTTGCGCGTGTTGCAAGAGCGCAAGATCCGACCGGTGGGCAGCGGGCGCGAGGTGCCGGTGGACGTGCGGGTGCTCGCCGCCACCAACCGCAACATCGAAGCGGAGATGGAGCTCGGCCGCTTTCGTCGTGACCTCTACTACCGGATCGGGGTCGTGGAGCTCGAGATCCCGCCGCTGCGCGAGCGCCCCGAGGATCTCGAGGCCCTGCTCGACCAGACCCTTCGCACCTTGTCGACCCGCTTCGGTCGAGAGTTGCAAGGCTACGAGGTGAGCGCGCGCCTGGCCTTGGTGAACTACTCGTGGCCGGGCAACGTGCGCGAGCTGATCAACGTGGTCGAGCGCGCCGTGCTCTTGTGCCTCGGCGAAGAGATCGCGCTCGAAGATCTACCGCGCGGCATCGTGCAGGCCTCGCCCGTCCCCGTGCGCAGCGACGCGACGAGCGCGGCCGGCGACGCGCTCGGGGTCGAAGCCCTCGCGCGGGCGCTGAGTCATCGCCCCTGGAAGGAAGTGCGCGAGATCCTGCTCGCACAGGGGGAACGGGCCTACATCACCGCCCTGCTCGTTCGTCACCAGGGTCGGGTGGGACGCAGCGCACGCGATGCCGGCATGTCGGAGCGGGCGCTTTTCGACAAGATGAAGCGCCACGGGCTCAAAAAAGAGGATTACCGTGCGCGGCGGCCGAGCCCGGCCGAAGGCGACGCCGAGTCCGAGTGAATCCTTTGCTCGCTTCGAGGCCTCCAATTTTGTGAGGTCCCATGGCGAACAAGAGGATGCGGTCTGGATCTTTTTCGGCGGTCGGCGTGCCGACTTCCGAGGAACTCGAAGCCTTTGCCGAGGAGCTGGCGAGATTCGACTTCCCCGAGGACGAGGAGGACTCGGGGCGCGAGGGTCGACGGCGCGAGCGCAAGAAGAAGCGTCGTTCCCGAGCCGGGGGGCGCGGCCACGAGCGCGGCGACCCTCGCTTTGGGGACGAAGGCGACGCTTGGCGCTGAGCCGAGGCTCGCTCAGCGCGAGCCGGCCGCGCGCGCGCGCATGAGGGCGGCCAGGCGAAGGGCCTGACGCGTCGCTTCGCGTTGGGCTTCGGATCCAAAGTGCCCCTGGTGGCGTGCGACGTCGCGGTAGACGCGTCGGGCCGAGACGAAGTCGGCCTCGTCTTCGGGCGACAAGGCCAGGGCCGCGAGGCGCTTTTTGCCGATCGGAAAGCTCGATAGCGCCTTGCCGGTGAGTAGCTCGGAGGCCGCGGACTCGAGCTCGGCCCAGGCGGCGAAAAGGCCCTCGAGCTCCGGCAGCTCCGGCGGTCGCACGAGCCCGGCGAGGTCGAAGGGGTTCGACGACCCCGTGGCCGTGAGCGCGAGCTGCCACTGTTGGGCCCGCTCGGGGCGCTCGAGCAAGATGCGCTCCACGAGCTGGTCGGCGATCGGGCCGGTGCGCGCGACCAGGGTCAGCAGCGGCTCGATCTGCGACGGTCGCGTGCGCTCGATCTCCCGCAACAAGACGAAGAGGCGATCGACGCGACCGAGGGCGACGTCTTCACGGCCGGCCAATCGGGTCCATCGGGTGAGCCAGGCGCCGAGCTCGAAGTGGTCGGTCAGCGGGGCGTCGTGACGTCGCAAGCGCGCGCGGATCGCCTTGTGCAGCTGCTCGAGGGCGGTCTCTCCGGCCAACATCAGGCCGTTGATCTGGTCGAGCAAGGCGTACTCCGACCACGAGAGTGTGCCGGCCAGCGGCTTGTAGACGAGGTCGTGGGCGACATGGGACCAGGCGTGCATCAGCACCGAGGCGACCTGGATCTCGACGACCGAGGCGGGGCTCGCGGCCGGCGCGTGCACCCGGTAGTGCGTCGCCCAGTAGCCGGAGAAGCGGGCCTCGTAGTCGCCCATGTCCGGGCGGTCGCCAGCGTGCACCTTGCGCCCGACCAGATCGAAGCTGCGCGAGATGAGGGCGTCGAGCACTTCGCGGTCGTCGGGGAAGTACAAGGCGATCCGCACCCCGGCGAGGTCGACGACGTCTTCGCGGATCTCGGCCACGTCGCGGTAGGGGCGGCCGCGGGCAGCTTCGCGGCGCGAGAGCTTGTGGCGCAGCCGCTCGGGCGACTTGGCCCGAAAGGTGACGATGCCCTGCAGACCTTGTTCGAGCAAAAGCGACTCGCAGCGCTCGGCCGACTCCCGGGCGAGCTGCCGGTAGCTCTCCCAGTGACGGCGGAAGTCGGCGACGAAGCGCTCGACGAGCGAGGCGCCCGCGCGGGCTTCGCTGCCCTCGGTTTCGGAGCCCGGTGCACGCCGGCGGGTCAGGACCTCCTCCATCTGGTCGAAGGCCTCGCGAAAGGCAGGGCGCCAGGCGGCGGCACGAAAGTCGGCGTGCTCTCGGGCGTAGCGGTCGAGCAGGTCGTCGCGCCCGTCGACCTCGCACATGCTCAAGTTGCAGCTGCGGTCCGCGACCTTCACCACCAGCGCCGGCCAGTCGGGCCCGCCCTCGCGCACGGCCGCGAGCTGCCGGTTGATCGATCGCTTGCGCTCCTCGCGGCTGCGGTTGTCGGGGTCGGAGATGGTGGCGACGCAGCGGGCGACGCGGGGTCCGAACTCGCGCTCCAGATCCGCGCGGCTGACCCCGGTGTCCTCGAGCACGTCGTGGAGGTAGGCGACGGTCACGTACAAAGGCCCGAGGGCCTCGACCCGGGCGGCCACCTGGTCGAGGTGAAAGGCGTAGGGGCGGTCGCCGTAGCGCTGAAATCCGTGGGCCGCGATGGCGAAGTCGCGGGCGCGGGCCGGGTCGGGGCCGGTCCAGACCTCATCGTCGGCGGCGCTCGGGCCGGGGGCTTCGGGTAAAGTCATGGCAGGCGCGTCGAAGCGGACGAGAGCTCGGACATGAAGATCCTAGATCGCATTTTGGTCCCCATCGACTTTAGCGCGAGCGCCGAGTCGGCCGCACGGCGCGCAATGGTCTACGCGCAGGCCTTCGACGCCCAGCTGGTGTTCTTGTACGTCGTCTCCACCGCCCAGATGGCCCTCACCCAGCCCGTCGACGGGCGCTCCCGCGGCCTCGAGCGCATGGGCCAGGCCCAAGAGCGCCTGAACCGATGGGTCGAGGCCCTCGGCTTCGAGGCCGCGCAGATCGACGACGGCAGCGTGGACTGCGTCGTCGTCGAAGGCGATGTCATCAAGCAGATCGTCAAGCACAGCAGCCAAGTCGACCTGCTGGTGATGCGCTCCGAAGGGCGCAACGAGCTCGGCGACTGGCTGATGGGCACGCGAACCGAGCGGGTCTTGAGCCAGGCCCACTGCGAGCTGCTCGTGCTGCGCAGCGAGGATCGAGGCGACTGAGCTCGCGGGGCGGAGTCAGACGAGTCCTTGCGCCTCGAGCTTCGCCCACTGTTCGGCACTCACCGAGCGTTTGATGTCTTCGCAGGCGTCCACTTCTCCGGTGCTGTCGACGACGGCCACGATGAAGTCGTCGGTCGTCAGGCGAAGGCCAGGGACTGGGTTGCGGCTGAGCTCCTGCGCAAGTTCCCTCGAGAGCCTCTTGGCGGCGCTGAAACTCCCTTTGACTTGCATCAACTGGACATGGAGGCGACAAGCCTCTTCGAGCTCCGGAGTTCGTAGGTCCAGCCAGCGATTGTTCTCGTCCGCTCGCATTTCGTCGGCTGCCCAGCACAGGTAGGGCACATCCTCTCCGGCGGCGACGATCGAGTCCCGGTAAGTCTTCGCGCCGATCATGAGCGATGGCGGCCAAGCGGCCTCGAAGTCCTCTTCGCAGTAGCAAAGCAAGAGGCAGTAGGCCGTCACGTCGACCTTCGCTCGCGCGATCGCCCTCGGGATCTCGACCCTGAGCAGTTCACCGACCTTCTTGGAGAGCGCCGCAATGGTCTCACCCTTTCGCGGACGCCGATACTCCAGCTTTCTCTTCGTGTTCGGCCGATCGTCTTCGTCGAGGTATCGAGCGTAGATGCAATCGAGCTTGCCAGCGTCGTCGTAGACGTAGGTGTGCTCGATGAACCAGCTTCTGACGACGCCCGCCCAGTCTGAGGATCCGGGCCAAAAGAACCCGTGTTTCCAGGCGCTTTGGACACTTCGGGTGAGCACTCCCTCGTTCCAGTGCAGCCGGAGCTCGGTGCCGCCGCCGGAACGAAAGGAACGAAAGCCGACCAAACGCCCGTGCTCGTACTCGTACCGACAAACCGACTCCGGGTTGCGATCTCGAGCCGAAGCCCCCGGACCAAGAGCCACGCTGGTGATCTCACTTTCGGCGTGAATGAAGACCGTCTCCGTCGCTCGCGCGTCGTCCCGCTTACCCACGAACCAGGGGCTCACGGTGAGGACGATGCGACCCTCGGCGTCCAACCCGTGCTGCAGATCGCCGGGCTTGGGCGCCTGGCCTGGCCCGAGCCAGCGCGGCTTTGTGCCAAAGAGCTGCTGCTCGAAGGGATGCGCCTCGAGCATCAACTCCTTCGCCCAGCGCCATTCAGCGACACACGCCCTCGTCTCGTCCCGAAGTGCCGCCGCCCCGGCTGCGTCGAAGTATCGTTCATAGACGCCTCGCAGCGCTTCTGGCTCAAAGTTCGGCATGGCTCAAAGCGAGGTGTTGGTGCTGCGCAGCGAGGATCGAGACGACTGAGCGCTGAGCGCGGGCGATCGCTCAGTGACCGGGCTGAGCGTCCTCGTTCGACTGGTGCACGACGATCTGCTGGAAGGGGATGACGATCCCTTCGCTGTCGAAGGCCCGCTTGACCTCGGTCAGCAAGCGGGTGCGGTGCTCGATGAAGTTGCGACTTTGCACCCAGGCCAAAAGACCGACCCGCATGCCCGAGGCGCCGAACTCGGAGACGCGCACGAAGGCGGCCGGCTCGGCCAAGACGAACTCGAGGCGGTAGCACAAGTCGAGCAGCACCCGCTCGACCTCTTCGAGCGACTGGTCGTAGGCGACGTCCAAGAAGAGATCGACGCGCCGGATCGGGAAGCGCGTCAGGTTGATGACCTCGCTTTTGATGATCGTCTCGTTGGGGATCCGGACGAAGGTGTTTTGCCAAGTGCGCAGCTTGACCGAGAGCCAGTCGATCGAGAGCACCTCGCCTTCGACCCCGGCGACCTGGATCGCGTCGCCGATCCCGAAGGGCCGCTCGCCCATCAAGAAGAGCCCGCTGACGACGTTCGAGGCCGAGGTCTGGCTGGCGAAGCCGATGGCGACGGTGAGCACGCCGGCCGCGCCGAGCAGGACGCCGAGATCCAGGCCCAGGCGATCGAGGGCGACCATGACGGCCACCCCCAAGACCAGGTAGAAGCTCAATCGCCGGGCGAGCAAGGCGGCCTGCGGACCGCCTTGGCGACGGACGAGGCCTTCGACCGCGCGGCTGATCAATCGGGCGAAGACGAAGCCGACCAGGGCGATGAGCACGGCGACGCTGCGCTCGCGCACCACCTCGTCGGCAAAGAACTCGCGGATCTGCTCCCACATGGTCAGCTCGTCCCCCGCATGACGGCCGAGAAGGCCTCCAAAAATCCGTCGCTGCGCGCGATCTCTCGCGGTCCGCCGACGCGCTCGAGGGCGAGTCCTTGTGCACTTTTAGGCGCCGTGATGGTGACCTCGGCCTCCTTGTCTTCCAGGCAGTGCACACGCACCGAGTCGGACCAAAAGCGTCCGTCCCGATCGCGATAGACGCCCATGTTCGGCATCGGCAAGGCCACGCGATCGAGGACGACGGGGCGGGACTGCCGGTTGCTGATCGTCGCCAAGGTAGCGACCCGCGAAGGCGTGTCGTAGACCTCCGAGCGCTGCGTCCGCAAGCTGGTGCGCCCCGCGTAGCCGAGCACGCCGTGGGTGGTGTCGGGGCCGAACCAAGTGTCGGAGGCGCGCCAGGTGGGGAGCTCGCACAGGGCCTCGCCACCGACACACACCTCGATCCACAGCGGCGAGCTCAAGTACACATCGGTGCTCACGCCCGGCCCCAAGACCACCTCCATCTCGGGTCGCGTGATGATCGGCCGGTCGGCCAGGCGGGGCCGCAAGTTCACCATGAAGGGCGGCGTGAAGCCGGCGAAGAGGCGTTGAAAGATCACGGGCGGACCCTCGTCGCCGTCGCCGTCTTCGGCGGACAGCTCTTCGCGCGCCCAGCCCGGATCGAAGGGATCACCGCTGCGCCGGGCCTCGACCCACAAGCCGGGCGGACGCGCTTGCGCCTGCAAACGCAGGGGCCCGAGCGTCCACTGGACACGGGTGGTGGCGAGATATTCGATCGCTTCGAACACGGGATCGGCCATCGAGAAGGAGGGTCAGCTCGCGGGCAGCTCGCGGGCCCCTTGCGGAGCTTGTGTAGCTTTGTTGGCGCGAAGGGACAAGGTGTGTGCCCCTCGCGATGGCTGGGTTAGTCTGAGGCTGCCGACATGTCGCGCCGAAAGAACAAGCGCCGTTCCCCGACCCAGCGTGCCGGCTTTACGCCCGGCCAGATCCCGGGTGCGGCCGTCTACACCGGCCCCGCCCGCGACTTCGCGGTCCGGATCCGGGCGATGCGCTACGACGACACGCACTTCGAAGAAAGCGAGGACTACCACCCGGACCCCGAAGGCGAGGGGGATCGGGCCGGCAAGCAGCGCCTGTGGATCGACGTGCAAGGCATCCACCACGTCGAGCGGGTCTTGGCGATCACCGACCACTTTCGGATCCACCCGCTCACGGTCGAGGACATCGTCAGCCCCGGTCACCGGGCCAAGTTCGAGGCGCACGAGAACTACCTGCTCATCGTCTTGCAGATGCGCGCCCCCGACGTGCAGGGCTACGAGCAAGTGGCCATGGTCCTGGGCCGGGGTTGGCTGGCCAGCTTTCAAGAGCTGGAGGGGGACTGCTTCGACCCCATTCGCGAGCGCTTGCGCCAGGCCCTGGGTCGCGTGCGCAAGCGCAGCAGCGACTACCTCGCCTACGCCTTGCTCGATGCCGTGGTCGACGACTACGCGCTGACCTTGCGCCAGCTCGACGATCGGATCTTGGGCCTCGAAGACAAGCTCGACGAGGGCGGGGACGGCGTCGAGCAGCTGCCGAGCCAGCTGCATGGCGTCAAGCGCGAGCTGCAAGAGCTGCGCTCGGCCGTCGCGCCCCTGCGCGACGAGGTCGGGCGACTCACCCGCGACGAGAACCCGCTGATCGGGGCGCAGGTGCGACCCTTTTTTCGCGACTTGCACGATCACCTCGTGCAGATCGCCGAGAACATCGAGATCTACCGCGAGAACGTCCGCTCTTTGCTCGACCTGCACTTGTCCAACGTCTCGCAAAAGATGAACGAGGACATGCGCCTACTGACGGTGGTGGCCACGATCTTCATCCCCCTGACCTTCTTGGCCGGGGTCTACGGGATGAACTTCGAGCACATCCCCGAGCTGAAGTGGCGTTGGGCCTACCCGGCCTTTTGGGGCGTGACCTTGGCGATGCTCTTCGGTCTCGGCTTGTTCTTCCACCGCCGCCGCTGGCTGTGAGCGCGGCTCATTGGGGCGGCTGGGGCTCGCGCTTGGCGAAGCGGTGCTCGAAGGTGGCCGTCAGCGCGAAGAACAAGGTGTGCTGGTCGCGGGCGAGGCCGGGTCCGGCGGGGTCGGTCGCCGCTTGGCGAAAAAAGAAGCCGCCGTCGGCGGTGGAGTGGTCGTAGCGGTACTCCAAGCGGGCGGCGACCCGCTCGAAGAACCACCAGTTCATGGTCGCCGTGCCCGCGACCAGGAGCTGCTCGACACCAAACATCCGGCCTTGTGGGTCCCACCAAAACTCGGGGCGAAAGGCCAAGTCCATGGTGGCGATGTGATTTTCGAAGGTGCGAAAGCGGCTGAACAAGGCGGCGCCAGTCCACATCGCCGCCTCGCTTTGGGCGATCGGATCCGGTCCGTCGCGCCCGAAGTCGAAGACCGCACCGACGCCGAAGGCCGGCGTGTCGTAGGTGAGCTGCGTGTCGCTGTGCACCCGCCACGCCTCGGGGTCGACGCTCGGGCCTTCGGGGCCGAAGTAGACCTGCTGCGACAAGAACCATCGCTCGTCGCCGCTCCAGTTCAAGGCGAGCAGTCCGCTGGGGGCGTCGTTGGCGTCGGCCATGGTCTGCCAGCCGTTCACGATCCACCCGTCGATCGAAAAGCCGGCCGGCAGCGCCTGGGAGATCCGTGCGCCCGAGAGGTAAAAGGCGGCCGCGTTCGATTCCCAGCTCGGGGTGTAGTTCCAGTTGTCCTTGGACCAAAAGCCGCCGATCCCGATCGGACTCGAGAACAAGCCGGCCCCAAAGGAGGTGCCGCTGCGCAGGCTCACGCCACCGTTCGCGCGGGCGAGGTGGCGAAAGGCGGCCGGGCCCGCCCACTCGGCCTCGGCGTTCGGCACCACGAGCTCGCTCGTACTCAGTGCATTGACGGCGCTGCCGGCGTGCAAGCCGAGCTCGAACCACCAAGGAGAGTCCTCGCTCGCCGCCTTGTCGATCCAGATGCCGGCCGCGGGCAAGGTGAACTCGTTCGTGCGCGGCGTGGTCGCCGTCCCGCGGTAGAGGTGGTTGTCCGGGAAGTTGAAGTTGAGGGGGTAGGCCGTGTCGACGAAAGCACCGATCCGCCAGGGGCCGTCCACGCCGCTGGAGGCCGGCTTCGCCTGGTCCGTCGAACTCGCGGCCGACTCGGTGGCCGGATCCGATTCGGGGGCCGGCCCCGTGGGGTCGACGAAGCAAAGCAGGGGCGCGAGGGCGAGGGCGAACGCGGGCACGGGGTGGGCGCAGTGTAGAGCCGAGTTGACGCCGCGCTCGCCAATTCGTCGAGATCTGCACCCTCTGGGGGCCGGGCGGCCTCCATGAAGGTGAAGCCGCGAAGCCATGCCACGCACCCGTCGAAGCCCCAAGAACGCGTCAGAGGCGCAAGGACAGATGCCCCCGCCCGGCGACGATTTCGTGCCGCCCAGCGCCCGCCCCGGACCCTTTCGTCTCCACGAGGGCGCGATGCGCCGTGACGACGAGAGCGGCTGGGACGAGGATCGGCCGCGTCGGCGCTACGCCGAGAACGCCCGCTCGCGGGCGGATCCGCCGGACCCGCAGTGGGTCGACCACGCGTGGAAAGAGTATCTGAGCACGCGGACCCGCCGCGGGCAGACGCACTGAACCCAGCGCGTGAGCCGGCGAAGGGCCGGCAGCTCCGAAGGACCCCGGGCGCGGTGGCGCTCGCGGGTCCTTCGCGCGTTTGGGGCTCTGGCTGGCCGATGTCGGCCAAATAAAAAGAGGCGAGAGGGTCTGTCCCTCCCGCCTCTTTTCGATCTCGCCGGTGGCGAGTCTCGACCGAACGGGGACTACTCGACCTCGTCCTCCTCGTCTTCGTCG
>JAUIJR010000528.1 GCA_030431075.1 Polyangia bacterium
GCGACGCCGGACGCAGCGAGCCCTGGTCGACGAACTTCGACCTCTACGCCGCGCCCCTCGACGGCTCGAGCCCGCCCAAAAAGCTCACCGAAAACCCGGCCTGGGACACGCACCCCGTGTTCAGCCCCGACGGGCAAAAGCTGGCCTGGGTGGCGATGGAGCGCGCGGGCTTCGAAGCGGATCGCTTTCGCCTGATGGTCCGCGACTGGCCCGAAGGCGAGAGCCGGGCCGTCACCCAAAGCTGGGATCGATCGGTGGCCGACTTCGTCTTCGCGCCCGATGGGCAAAGCGTGATCGTCTCGGCCCAAGACACCGGGCGCACGGCCTTGTTTCGCGTCGAGCTCGAGGGCGGCAAGGTCGAGCCCCTGGTGGAGGCGGGCCACAACACCAGCCCGCAGATCGCCGGCGACGCCTTGGTCTACAGCCACGACGACCTCGCGCACCCGGCCGAGATCTGGACGCGCCCGCTGGCCGGTGCGGCCGGACCCGGCGCGGCCTTGACCCATCTCAACGACACGAAGATCGAGCGGGCGGCCCGCGGCGATTACGAACAGTTCTCCTTTCGTGGGGCCGGGGGGGATCGCGTCTACGGCTGGTTGATCAAGCCGGCCGACTTCGATCCCCAAAAGCGCTACCCGCTGGCCTTCTTGATCCACGGCGGGCCGCAGGGATCATTTTCGGATCGCTTCCACTACCGCTGGAACCCGCAGACCTACGCGGGCGCCGGCTACGTCGCGGTGATGATCGACTTTCACGGCTCGACCGGCTACGGCCAGGCCTTCACCGACGCCATCCGCGGGGACTGGGGCGGCAAGCCCCTCGAAGATCTGCAAAAGGGCCTGGCCCATGTCGAGCAGCGCTACCCCTTCGTCGACGGCGAGCGGGTGTGTGCCCTCGGCGCGAGCTACGGCGGCTACATGATCAACTGGATCGCCGGGAAGTGGCCCGACCGCTTCCGTTGCTTGGTCAACCACGACGGCATCTTCGACAACCGGATGATGTACTACGCGACCGAGGAGCTGTGGTTCCCCGAGTGGGAACACGGCGGCCCCTACCACGACAACCCGGCCGGCTACGAAAAGCACAACCCGGTCGACCACGTGCGGGCATGGCAAACACCGATGCTGGTGATCCACGGCTCGCTCGATCATCGCGTGCCCCTCGAGCAGGGCCTGGCCACCTTCACCGCCTTGCAGCGGCGCAACATCGAGAGCCGCTTCTTGCACTTCCCGGATGAGAACCACTGGGTCTTATCGCCGCACAACTCGCTGCGCTGGCACGAGGAAGTCAACGCCTGGCTCGACGCCCACCTGCAAGGGCCAGCCGCGGCCAGGCCCTGAGCCGGCCCAAGCCCGACCCAAGCCCGACCCAAGCCCGACCGGGGTTCACGCGCGAGCTTCGGCTCAGCGGGCGAGCACGCGACCGAGCTCGAGCAGCTCTTTGGAGAGCTGCTTGCGCTTGCCGACGACCTCGGCGAGGGGCAAGCGCGCCACGGCGCCTTGCTTCCACGCGCACAAGACCCCGACCTCGTCCGCGGCCAAGGCGGCGACGGCGTCGGCGCCCAGGCGCGAGCCCAGCATGCGGTCGAAGGGCGTCGGAGATCCGCCGCGCTGCACATGTCCGAGCACCGTGACCCGGGTCTCGAAGCCGAGCTCTTCGGGGCGGTCCGCGAAGTAGGCCTCGAGGGCGCGTGCGTTGCTGCTCGAACCTTCGGCCACCACCACCAAGGCGTGGGACTTGCCGCGATCGTAGGCGGCCCGGATCTCGCGGACGATCGCCTCGGCCGGAAGCTCGGCCTCGGGGATGACGATGGCCTCGGCGCCCCCCGCCACGCCCGCCATCAAGGCGAGGTAGCCACAGTCCCGACCCATCACCTCGATCACCGAGGCGCGACGGTGCGAGCTCGCGGTCACCTTGAGCTGGTCGATGGCCTGCAAGATCACGTGCAGGGCCGAGTCCACGCCCAAGGTCGCCTCGGTGCCGAACAAGTCGTTGTCGATGGTCGAGGCGATCCCCACCACGGGCAGGCCGGTCTCGCTCGCGAAGGTCCAAGCCCCCGCCTGCGAGCCGTTGCCGCCGATCACCACCAGCGCGTCGATGCCCGCGTCTCGCATCTGCTGCGCGGCTCGGGCCCGGCCGCTCGGCTCCCGAAAGGCCTTGGCGCGCGAGGAGCCCAGCATCGTGCCCGCGCGGTGCAAGATCCCGGCGACCGAGCGCGAGCCGAGCTCCTCGAAGTCTCCGCGCATCAGACCGCCGTAGCCGTCGCGCACACCGCTGACCCGCCAGTCACGATCGAGGGCGCAGCGGGCCACCGCGCGGATCGTCGCGTTCATGCCCGGCGCATCCCCGCCGGAGGTCAGCACCGCGATGTGTCGTGCCTCGCCCACGCTCAGCTCTCGGCTTTGGCCTGCATGAAGGCGGCGAAATCCAACAAGCGGTTCGAGTAGCCGACCTCGTTGTCGTACCAGCTGATGACCTTGAAGGTGCGCGGCCCGAGCTGCATCGTGCTCGGCGCGTCGATGATGCTCGAGTGCGGGTCACCCAAGATGTCGGCCGAGACCAGGGGATCTTCGCTCACCGCCAAGACCCCGGCGTAGCGTCCCTCGGCCTCTTCGCGGAAGGCTGCGTGCAAGGCCTCGATGTCCGCGTCGCGCTCGAGGCGAACGACCATGTCCGAGACCGAGCCGTCGGGCACCGGCACGCGAAAAGCCATGCCGTCGATCTTCCCTTGGAGGGCGGGGATGACCTTGGCCGCGGCTTTGGCTGCGCCGGTGCTCGTCGGCACGATCGAGACGGCCGCGGCACGCCCGCGCGTGCGCTTGCTGGCCGCGCGATCCAAGATCGCCTGGGTCGAGGTGTAGGCGTGCACCGTGGTCAAAAACAGATTCTCGACCCCGAAGCGCCGCACCAAGAGTTCGGCGACCGGCGCGATGCAGTTGGTGGTGCACGAGGCCATCGAGACCACCTGATGCGCGGCGGGATCGAAGCTTTCGGTGTTGACCCAGGGCACGAACATGCCGTCGGCGTCTTTCGAGGGACCCGAGATCAGAACGCGCTTTGCTCCGCCTTTTTGGTGCGCCGCCGCCTTCTCGCGCGCCGTGAAAAAGCCCGTGCTCTCGATGACCAGGTCGACGCCGTGATCGGCCCAGGGAATCTCGCCGGGGTCGCGTTGGGCGCTCACCGAGATCCCTCGCCCATCGAGCTCGAGACCGCCGTCCTTCGCCTCGACCAGCACCGGCAAGCGCCCGTGCACCGAGTCGTAGCGCAGCAAGTAGGCGAGGTCGTCGGGCTTGGTGAGATCGTTGACCGCGACGACCTCGAGGTCCTCGCGGTGCAAGCTCGCACGCAAGACGTTGCGACCGATCCGGCCGAGGCCGTTGATGCCGATCTTGAGGGTGCTCATGTCGGCCCAAGTCTACGTGCGGCGTGACCGCGATGCTGCATCGATGTAGTCCAGCCCGCGCAAGTTGCGTCGACCGAGCGCAATTTTCTCCAAATCGACCCAATTGGCCCCATCTCGCGCACAAAC
>JAUIJR010000529.1 GCA_030431075.1 Polyangia bacterium
GGCCCTGCGCGAGCGCCTACCCGCGCTGGTGGAGTCGATGGTGGGCGCGCAGCAGCTGCCGCCCCCGGCCTACTCGGCGATTCGGGTGGACGGGGTTCGTGCGCATCGTCTGGCGCGCGCCGGACAGGCACCCGAGCTCGAGGCGCGCCCCATGAGCTTGTTCGCGGTCTCCGAGATCCGGGTGGCCGCACCGGGCGAGGGCATGTGGGTCGATGCGCGTCTGCACCTATCGAAGGGCAGCTACGTGCGCAGCTTCGCCGAATGGCTGGGCAGCTTGGCCGGGCACCCTTGCCGTTTGGACGCGCTGCGTCGGGTGCAAAGCGGGCATCTCGAGGTGGCCGACCCGGCGTGCGTGAGGGGTCTGTGCGTCGACACGCTGCCGCCGAGAGAGGGGCAGCCCGCCGACGCCAAGCCCCGCGTGCGGGTGAGCGCCGATCCGGAGCGTTGGCCGCCGGGGGCCCTGATGGCCGCCTTGCGCGATCCAGTCCCCGCGACCGGGGCGGCCCTGGTCGAGGTCGCCGGCGCCGGCGAGGCGGCCCAGGCCGGGCTGGCTCGATTGGCCCAGGGACAGCGCCTGGCGCTCGCCAGCCCCGAAGCCCGGGCCCTGAGCCCCGAAGGCAGCGAGGAGGGCGCGGCGTGGCTGGTCCGCGGGCCCGCCGAAGCCGACGGCGCCCACCGCTTGATCTGGGTCGAGGCCCGCGCAGGGCAGGGGGGCCGAGGCCCCAGCCTGGCGCCCGTGCGGCAAGTGCGCCTTTGGCCACCGGGGCCCGTGGAAGCCGAAAAATCGGGGTCTTCAGACCCTTGACAGCTGGGGCGCCGGCCTCCATTCTCCGCGCTCACTCGAAAGCAAGAAGCACTGCAACGCCTCGGGAGCTGGCCTCCCGACCTTGAAGCGAGAACTGACAAATGGCCCTTTCCGTCGACCGTACGGCCGAAATCATCACCAAGTACAAACGTAGCGAGAGCGACACCGCCTCGCCCGAGGTTCAGATCGCGCTGCTCACCGCACGCATCCGCCACCTCACCCAACACTTCCGCACGAACGCGAAGGATCACCACTCGCGTCGTGGCCTCCTCAAGCTCGTCGGCAAGCGCCGCCGCATGCTCGACTACCTCAAGTCGCGCGACGTGGATCGCTACCGCGAGATCATCGGCGCCCTGAACATCCGCAAGTAATCGCTTTCGCGGGCGCAGGCGCCTCGCGGGGCGCGGCGCCCTGGAAGGCCATTACGGGGTCGTCGCGACCTCGAATTCAAAATTCGTGGACACGCGTTGCGGCACCCCATCGAGGCGTTGCGAAACCCTCGCGTGTCCACGGGTTTGAAAACATGGAAGCCATTCGTGAAGTCGCCAAAGTCGGCGACAAAGAGATCAT
The DNA here is from genome assembly GCA_030431075.1 of Polyangia bacterium. Lineage (GTDB taxonomy): Bacteria > Myxococcota_A > Polyangia > Nannocystales > Nannocystaceae > JAUIJR01. The sequence goes on from JAUIJR010000529.1 coordinate 1,376, forward strand.
CATCGAAACCGGCAAGCTGGCGAAGCAGGCCAACACCGTCATCGTCACCTTGGGCGAGACCTCGGTGCTGGTCGCCGTCACCTTGTCCACGCAGCCCAAAGCGCTGCCCTTCATGCCGCTGACGGTCGAGTTCCGCGAGACCAACTACGCGGCCGGCAAGATCCCCGGCGGTTACTTCAAGCGTGAAGGTCGCCCGACCGAAAAAGAGATTCTCACCTGCCGTCTGATCGACCGGCCGATCCGTCCGCTCTTCCCCAAGGGCTTTCGCAACGAGATCCAGGTCGTCACGGCCGTGCACTCGCACGACAAGCAAAACGAGCCCGACGTGCTCGCCATCAGCGGCGCCTCCGGTGCCCTGAGTATCAGCCCCGCGCCTTGGGCCGGCCCCATCGCCGGTATCCGCGTCGGTCGCATCGACGGCGAGTTCATCGCCTTCCCGACCTGGGACCAGATCGAAGCCTCCGAGCTCGACTTGGTCGTGGCCTGCAGCCGCGACGCGGTCGTGATGGTCGAAGCCGGCGCCGAAGAGCTGGACGAGTCGGTCATGATCGACGCGTTGATGTTCGCCAAGGACAACACCTTGCCGATCATCGAGGCCATCGAGCGCCTCAAAGAGCGCGTGGGCAAAGAGAAGTGGATCTTCGAAGGCCCCAAAGTCGACGAGGACTTCCGCGCCATGGTCATCAAGGCCGGTGAGCCCGCCGTGGCCGAGGCCCTGAAGATCAAAGGCAAGCACGAGCGCCACGGCGCCATCCACGACGCCATCGAGGCCACGGCCCAAAAGCTCTTGGCCGAGCACCCCGAGCGCGAAGACGAGATCCGCAGCGGCCTGGGCAAGATCGAGTCCAAGCTCGTTCGCCACCGCACCTTGCACGAGGGCATCCGCGTCGACGGCCGCAAGTACACGGACATCCGCGACCTCTACATCGAGGCGCACCCGTACCCCCGTCCGCACGGCTCGGCCCTCTTCCAGCGCGGTGAGACCCAAGCGCTGGCCGCCGTCACCTTGGGCACCGAGCGCGACGGACAGCGTCTCGACACCATCCGCGGCGACGTGAACCGTCACTTCTTGCTGCACTACAACTTCCCGCCCTACTCGGTGGGAGAGGCCCGCCCGATCCGCGGCACCTCGCGCCGCGAGATCGGCCACGGCGCCTTGGCCGAGCGCGCCTTGCGTCAGGTGATGCCGGGACTCGACGAGTTCCCCTACACCGTGCGCATCGTCTCCGACACCCTCGAGTCCAACGGCTCGAGCTCGATGGCCGCCGTGTGCGGTGGCTGCTTGGCGCTCATGGACGCCGGCGTGCCGATCAAGGCGCCCGTCGCCGGTATCGCCATGGGTCTGTTGTCCGAGGGCGACAAGTACTGCGTCCTCAGCGACATCCTCGGCGACGAGGACCACATGGGCGACATGGACTTCAAGTGCACCGGTACCCGCAAGGGCATCACCGCGCTTCAGATGGACATCAAGATCGCCGGTCTCACCCGCGAGATCCTCGAGGACGCGCTCGCTCAGGCCAAGGCCGGTCGCCTGCACATCCTCGACGCCATGGAGAAGGTGCTCGCCGCCCCGCGCGACGACATCAGCCAGTACGCCCCGCGCATCGAGACCATGCAGATCAAGGTCGACCAGATCCGCAACGTCATCGGACCGGGCGGCAAGGTCATCCGCGGCATCCAAGAGCAGACCGGCTGTCAGCTCAACATCGACGACGCCGGCTTGGTCACCATCGCCTCGAACGACATGGCCGCCATCGCGTCGGCCAAGTCCATCATCGAGGGGCTCACGGCCGAGGCCGAGCCCGGTGCCTACTACTCCGGCGTGGTTCGCCGCGTGGTCGACTTTGGTGCTTTCGTGGAGATCCTCCCCGGCACCGACGGCCTGCTGCACATCTCGGAGCTCGAGCCCAAGCGCGTCGAGAAGGTCACCGACGTCCTCAACGAGGGTGACGACGTGGTCGTGAAGGTCCTCAGCGTCGACGACAACGGGCGAATCCGCCTGTCGCGCAAAGAGGCCTTCGGCGTCGATCCCGGCGAAGTCCGCAACCTCCGCGGCTGAGCCCGACCAGTCATGGACTGGCCACCCCAAACCCCGCAGCTCCAGCTCGCGCGCGTGCACCCCGAGGCGATCTTGCCTCG
>JAUIJR010000530.1 GCA_030431075.1 Polyangia bacterium
CTTGGGCGTCCTTGTTCGAGGAGCTGTAGTTCTTGGGCTTGTCGGACAAGAAGTCCTCGCCGAACTTCTTTTCGATGTAGCCGCGCACCATGCCCATCGCCTCGGGCGACAAGTTGGTGGAGTCGGTACGCATGTAGGTGATGAGGCCGACCTGGCCCTCTTTGCCGAGGGTCACGCCCTCGTAGAGGTCCTGCGCGAGGCGCATGGTCCGCTGGGCCGAGAAGCCCAGGGTGTTGGCGGCGGCGATCTGCAAGCTCGAGGTGATGAAGGGGGCCGACGGACGCGAGCTGGTCTTGCGCGTCTCGATCGCGCTCACGGCGTAGCGCACGCCCTTGGCGATGCGTCCTTCGACCGTCCGCTGCATCCGAGCGGGACCTTTGCCGGCCGGGTCCTCTTGGCTTTGGACCTTCACCTTTTCGAGGCCACAAGCCTCGGCCACGGCGGCGATCTGATCGGAGAGGTCTTCACAGGCCTCGGCGCTCGTGCCGAGATCGAACTTCTTGCCCGCCAGCTCGACGAGCTCGGCGCGCAGCGCTCCATGATCGGACATCCAGGCGTTTTGCGACTTGAGGGTCGGCCCCTTGCCTTTGTCGTCGGTCTCCCCGAGGAACTTTTCCCAGGCCGAGGCCAGCGCCTTGGTGTCGCCGTCTTCGGTCAGGCGCACGGCCACGCGCCAGCTCTCGTCGGGGACGAAGGCGTCGATCTCGCGCTCGCGCTCGACCACCATGCGCACCGCCACCGACTGCACGCGACCGGCCGAGAGCCCTCGCGCGACCTTCTTCCACAAAAGCGGCGAGGCTTGGTAGCCGACGATGCGATCGAGGATGCGGCGGGCTTGCTGGGCGTTGACCCGACCGAGGTCGATGGGCCGCGGCTTGCCGAAGGCGCGGGTGATCGCGTCTTTGGTGATCGCGTTGAAGACCACGCGCTTGGCCGAGCTCGGATCCACGTCGAGGACCTCCGCGAGGTGCCAGGCGATCGCCTCTCCCTCGCGGTCCAAGTCCGTGGCGAACCAGACTTGCGCCGCCGCCTTCGCGTCGCGCTTGAGCTCGGAGACCGTCTTGGTCTTCTCGCCCAAGACCTCATAGGTGGGCTTGAAGTCGTGCTCGAGGTCGACACCGGGCACCGGCTGCTTGACCCCCTTGGGCGCACGGCTCGGGAGGTCGCGGATGTGGCCGACCGAGGCACGCACCACGAAGTCGGGCCCCAAGTAGCGGTTGATCGTGCGGGCCTTGGCCGGGCTCTCGACGATGACCAGCTGTTTGCCGTTGGCCTCGGACTTGCCGGAGGCAGCGCGCACCGTCGGTGAGCCGGTGGTGCGCCCGCGGGCCGTGGACTTCTTTTTCGTGGTCTTGGCCTCGGAGGCCTTTTTGGCCGAGGCCTTCTTCTTGGCGCCGCTCGTCTTTTTGGCCGAGGTCTTCTTCTTGGCCGCGCTCTTCTTTTTGGTCGAAGCTTTCTTCTTCGAGGCGGCCTTCTTCGTCGAAGCCTTCTTCTTCGACGCAGCCTTCTTCTTCGACGCAGCCTTCTTCTTCGACGAAGCCTTCTTCTTCGAAGTGGACTTCTTCTTGGCCGACGCCTTCTTCTTCGACGAAGCCTTCTTCGACGAAGCTTTCTTCTTCGTCGTCGAGCTGCGCTTGGTGGACTTGCTTTTGGCGGTCTTGGCCATGTCGGGGTCGAAGTCGCGGCGCCGCCGGGAGGCGGGCGGGGCCGACTGTAGTGCATGCCCTGGGGGCTCACCACAAGGGCGCTTGTCGCGCACGGGGCCTAGGCACGAATTAGCCGCGCTTTTCGGGCGCGCAAACGAGACGAGCGCGGGGGTCGCCCGCGCTCGCAGTCGTGGTCGGGCTCACCGCGGAGCCCTTCGGACTCAGCCGCAGGTGAGGCCGAGATCCATGTTCAGCTGCGCGCAACCATCGAGGGGGATCCCTTGCATGATCTTCTGCGCGTCGCTGAGCGCCGCCGGGCAGAGCTGAACGTCGGGGGCTTTTTGGAGACAAAAGCCGCGCTGGTCGGCGACGGTGAGCTGCTGCACGCACAGACCGAAGTCGATGCCCTGCGTCGCCCAGAAGTTGCACGACGAGCTCGCCGCCGCGACGGCCGGGTCTTGGTGCGTGATGTGATCGCTGCCGCGCCACGCGGTGTTGCAGCGAGCGAGCTCGACCGGGTAGCCGGTCGCTTGCAGCGCGCCTTGGAGCTGCTCGACCGGGCAGTTGGAGACCTCGGCCGTGTCCGTACCGTTGACCGGTCGGAAGCAGTCGATGGCCACGTCGAAGATGCAGTCCTCAGGCTCCAGGTCCGTGGTCTGGCAGCACAGGGCCATCGACGAGGGTCCGCAGACCGCCTCGATCTGACTGTTGCTCCACGTGGGATTACACGGGACCGGACAGCCGTTGGCGAGCCCAGCTTGGACACCCGAGTCGACACACATGCCACTGCTCGAGAGAGCGTTGTTCTGGTTGCTGAACAACTCCGTGTTCATCACCTCGGCCGGATCGTCCGAGCAACACTGAAAGCCGTCGGGGCAATTCCCATCGCCCTCTTTGGGGTTGCAGCGGAAAGTCGTCGGCCCGTAGTCCACCGTGCAGGCGGTGAGACCCGACAAGGCAAAACCGAAAGTGACGCAAAGTGCGGTAAAGAGCTTGCTAGTACGCAATTTGGCGGGCTCCTCGAGGCTCGAAAGGTGTCACAGGCTCGGCCGGCTGTAAAGAATGTGCGGGCCTGCGCTTCTTTGGCGACCGAGATCCCACTGGAGTACGCTGAACCCATGCCGAGGTCCCAAACGCTGGCCGGGCCCCCCTCGAGGCCGCGGCGCGGGCGCGCCGCCTTTCTATCGGCGGTTTTGCTCGCTTTGTGGGCATGTGGAGACGACGCCCCCGCCGCCGAAGCCGAAGAAGGATCTGCCCCCGCGAACACCGCGACGGCCGAGAGCCCCGAGGGCCCCGAGGCCACCGGCGGCGAAGATCCCTCGACCACGGGCGAAGACGCGCAGCCCAAAGTCGAGCCCCCCGTGCCCCCGCTCACCAAGTCCAGCTTGCGTGAACACCCGGCCGGCAAGGCCTGGCTCTTCGATTCCCCCGCGGGGGACGAGCCGCGCCCCGAGCCCCGGCAGATGGAAAATCCCCGGGCCGAGGCGCGCGGCTACACCTTGGTCTCGCTCGGTGACGATTGGGTGCCCTACATCTTTACCGAGCAGACGCCGGGCCTCGAGGACCCGCAGCCCAACGACTACGCGCAGCGCTTCCGCGATCTCGCCAACGATCGCGTCGACGCCGACGGCGATCCCCTGCCCGCCGGCAGCCACAACTACCTCGAGCTCTACGGGATCCCGCCGAGCTTGTCGGTCGTCTACGACGAGTGGGTACGCGTGGAGTCCACGGTCACGCCTTGCCTCGAAAAGGCGGGCTACGATCCGCAGGTCTTCGTCGACCTGCCCTTCGACCACATCTCCTACGGCAAGAAGGACGGACCGCGTCGCCTCTCGCGCCTGCGCAGCGCCAAGTCCCAGCTCGACAAG
>JAUIJR010000531.1 GCA_030431075.1 Polyangia bacterium
CGCCCCCGGGGAGCTGCGCTGCGTCTTCGTCGAGTCGCAGCCCATGTTCAACGGTCAGCTCGCTTGGCGCGTGCACGATGCGGCCCAAGGCGAGCTCGCCCGCGGCGCCGTCGAAGTCGCCGACTTGATCGACGCCCCGCCTTGGCCCACATGAACGCGACCAACTTCTCGAGCCGCCTTTCGAGCTGCCTTTCGACGGGCCTCGCCGGCGCCCTCGCGCTCGCCTTGGCCTGCACGCCGACGCTCGCCCCCCCGACGGCGACGCCCGGCCTGACCCCGGAGTCGCCGCCGGAGTCCGCACACGAACCGTCACCGGACTCGACACCCGACGAAGTCACGGACCTCCCCGCCCCGACCCTGCGCGTCGCCAGCTGGAACCTCCACCGCTTCGGCCACGGCCAGCACGATCTCGTCGCGGTTCGCGATGTCCTCGACGACTACGACCTCATCGCCATCCAAGAGATGATGAGCAAAGAGGCCGCGCTCGAGCTGGTGGCCGCGATGCCCGACTACGGCGTCTTGCTCACCGACAGCCCGCGCCCGATCGAGGGCCGCTATCGCGAGTACTACGCCTTCGTCTACCGCCTCGATCGCCTCGACCCCGTCTTCAACAGCTACGTGCCGGACCCCGAGGACCAGTTCGTGCGCGAGCCCTTCTTGGGCTGCTTCGCCTTGTTGGCCTCGACCGAGAGTCCAGCCGAAGCCGCCGCGCCCGAGCTGTGCTTGATGACGGTGCACATCGTCTTTGGCGACCGCGTCGCGCAGCGCAAGCTCGAGATCGAGGCCCTCGACGACGCGCTGCGTTGGGCCCAAAGCGCGCGCGATCCGGGGCAGGCCAACTGGATCTTGCTCGGCGACTACAACCGCGTCGTCGACGACGGCGACGCGGATCTCGATCCCGAGACCGAGTGGCATCAGCTGCTCGACCGCCAGGGCCTGCGACACACGCTGAGCTTGGTGGGCCCCGAAGTCCCGACGACCTTGGGCCAGCGCGACTACGCGAACGCCTACGATCACATCTTCGTCTCGGATCCATTGCGCCCGCGCATCATCGGCGGAGGCCGCCGCGAGCTGGTCGCCGAGTTTTGCGAGGGCGACTACGCCCGTTGCAGGGCCACCGTCTCCGACCACGCGCCGGTGTGGGTGGAGCTGCGACTCGACGGCGAGTGAGGGGCACGCAATGCGCCCCGCGTGCGATAGACTCCGCGCATGAGATTGCCCTCCTTGCTTTGCACCTTGCTCGTGAGCTCGAGCGTGAGCTTTGGCCTGAGCGCCTGTGGTGAAGGCGACGCCGACGAGGGCAGCGAGACCGGCGACGACTCCAGCGGCACCGCGAGCAGCAGCACGAGCACGAGCAGCACGAGCAGCGAAGCGACCAGCGGTGACGGAGACGGCGACACGAGCACGAGCACGGGCGACGGGGACGGTGACGGCGATGGCGACGGCGACGGCGACGGCGCGGTCAACTGCTCCCCCGAGGGCATCGCCTTGGTCGACGCGATCAACGAAGTGCGCGCACAAAACTCCCTGTCGGCGATCCCCTTGTCGCCCTCGCTGTGCCACGTGGCGCAGGTGCACTCCCAAGACCTCTTCGACAACGAGCCCGACGCGCCGGCCGAGTGCAACTTGCACTCCTGGTCCGACCAAGGCAGCTGGACGGCCTGCTGCTACACCGAAGACCACGCGGCGGCGCAGTGCATGTGGGACAAGCCCAGCGAACTCACCAACTACAACGACACGGGCTACGAGATCTCGGCCGGCGGCTACCCCACGGTCGAAGCCGCGGTCGAAGGCTGGATGGGCTCGGCCGGCCACCGCGCCGTGATGCTCAACGAAGGCCAGTGGGGCAACCTGACCTGGCGCGCGATCGGTGGCGGCTACGTCGACGGCCACTGGAACGTGTGGTTCGGCGAGCTCGAAGATCCGGGCTGGCCGTAGCGCGCGAGGCCAGGTCTGCCGATCTCGAAAGTCGCATTACAGCGACAACTGACCCGAGCGGCTTCGAGCGAGTGGCGAGCGAGTGGCGAGCCAGGGCGCGACCCGCACGCCACGGCTGCGATAAGCTCAGCCCATGCGATTGCGTGCGTGTCTATCTTCGAGCCTGCTCGCCACGGCCCTCGGCCTGAGCCTCTCGGCCTGCGTCGTCACCGTCAATGGCGACGATGACGACACCAGCGACAGCAGCGACACCAGCGAAGCCTCGTCGAGCACGGACGACACGAGCAGCTCGACTTCGTCGACCTCGAGCACGGGCGAGACGACGGGCGACGGAGATGGAGATGGCGACGGAGACGGAGACGGAGATGGCGACGGAGATGGTGATGGCGACGGAGATGGTGATGGCGACGGAGATGGCGACGGCGACGGGGATGGAGACGGAGATGGCGACGGTGATGGAGACGGCGCCGCAGACTGCACGGAGCTCGGCGAAGCCCTGGTCGACGCGATCAACGAAGTCCGCGCCGAGAACTCCCTGCCGGCGATCCCCTTGTCGCCTTCGCTCTGCCACGTGGCGCAAGTCCACTCGCAAGACCTCTACGACAACGAGCCCGACGCGTCGGCGGAGTGCAACTTGCACTCTTGGTCCGACCAAGGCAGCTGGTCGGCCTGCTGCTACACCTCGGACCACGCCCAAGCGCAGTGCATGTGGGACAAGCCGAGCGAGCTGACGAACTACAACGACACGGGCTACGAGATCTCGGCCGGCGGCTACGCGACGGTGGACGCCGCCGTCCAGGGCTGGATGAGCTCCTCGGGCCACCGCGCGGTGATGCTCAACGAAGGCATGTGGAGCGACCGCACCTGGCGCGCCATCGGTGGCGGCTACGTCGAGGGCCACTGGAACGTGTGGTTCGGCGAGCTCGAGGATCCGGGCTGGCCGTAGGGCCGAAGGCGGAAGGGCGTTGTCCTCATCCGCGCGCGGCGACCAGGCCTTCGATCAAACTCCGCGCCTCCTCGCGCCCGGCCATCTCTTGGCGCCAGCGGTCGGGGATGCCATCGACCCCGTGCCGCAATCCGGCGATGCCGCCGGCGACGCATGCGGTGGTGTCGCTGTCGTGGCCGAGGCGGATGGCGCGGTGGACGATCTCGGCGTAGGTGGAGCCAGCGCAGGCGAAGTGGGCGGAGTGCAGGCAGTCGACCACGTAGCCGGTGCCGCCGGGAGTGGGGGGCTCGACCGGATCGATGTAGGCGTCGAGTTCGTAGAGCCAGTCGGCGTGGGGCTGCGCCATCGCACGCAGTTGGGTGCGCGCGCGCTCCCGCGGATCGGGTTCACCCGCCAACTCCCCGCGCGCCCACAGGCAGTACAGGGCACAGCAGAGTTGCGAGCGCAGGTGGCCGTGGGTCACCAGGGATTGGCGCATCGCCAGGGCGACCAGTTCTTCGTCGCTGCCCTCGTGCCAAAGGGCGAGGGGCAGCACCCGCATCAGGGCGCCGTTGCCGTTCGCACGCTCGTGGGTGGGGCCGCACTGCGCGGCCGGGGTGTTCTCTCGAAAGCGTGCGATCG
>JAUIJR010000532.1 GCA_030431075.1 Polyangia bacterium
CAGACGGACGCTGGCGCCATACCGGCCCTCTCTTTCAAGAGAAAGAAGCGCCATGTTTCAGTTTCGGCCGGACTGGCAAATGCAGGTTCGTCGGTTTCCTTTGAGCTTGAGCCGCCTCAGGTCCTGCCGGATCCTCTCCGGCCAACGCCATTTATGTTCCATGCCGCTGCCAGCGGCCGGAGGAAACTTGCAGAAGCACTGAATGCCGGCCGAGAAGGTGGCCGGGGCGGCTGCCGGATCGCACTCATTGCAACGAGTGAGGATGAACTGGACGAGCTTCGCGCTACAGCCGCCCAGGCCTTGGCGAGGGACCAGCTTCCTTCCGGTGAAGGCATCCATTTTGGAGAAGGCAAGCCTGACGGTGAGCTGGCATTCATGTTTACCGGCTCAGCCGCCGTCTACCCGCGCATGGCAAGACGGCTGTTGATGGCATTTCCTGAGGTCCGGAAAGCCCTCTCCAAATTGTCCCGGGCTGAAGAGATTGCCGCCCTGCTGTCTCGTTCGAACCTGACTGAATTCGAACAGTTGTGCGCTGGCACGCTGGTCAGTCAGGCGCACGCGATCCTGTGGCTTGATTTGCTCAAAGTAAAACCCGATGCCGCCATCGGCTTGTCATTGGGTGAGTCCAACGCACTGTTTTCGTTTGGATACTGGAAAGACCCGGGGGCCCTCCTGGATGAAATATCCGAAGCCGCAATGTATGAGCGGCATATCGGCGGCGCGTTCGAGACAGCCAAACAAGCCTGGGGCCCAAATGTCCCGTCAGACTGGACCAATTGGCGGCTGCAGGCGCCCGTCGAGCAGGTTAAACAAGCGCTCGAACGGCACCCGGGCGTCGAGATCACCATCATCTACACAGATGACGACTGCATGATCGGTGGCCCCGCAGACGCCTGCAAGCAGCTCTGCGATGAATTTGGCAAACAGGCTGGCGTGAAGATGAACCAGCACCTGATCGTGCATGCGAAGGCCATGAGGCCATTTGCGGATACGTGGCGGCGTCTGCATACGCGGGAGGTGCTGAGCTCCCCCGGCATGCGCAAGGCCGACTTCGATCGCCTGCGCGACCAAGCGGTGGAGGGGCTCGCCCAACAACGCGCCATGGCCGTCTCGGTCGCCTACCGCCTCTTGCCGAGTCTGGTCTACGGCAGCGACCACCCCTACGGTGCCTTCTCGACCGAGCAGACGCTAAAGCGGGTGTCGGTGCGCGACTGCGTGCGCATGGCCAAAGAACTCGGTCCAAAGGGGGCACGCTTGTTCGTCTCGGCGAAGACCGATCTCGAGACGCTGCGCACCACCCTCGAGTCGGGTCTCGGAGGATGGAAGGGCGACGCGCCCGCGCCCGCGAAACCCAAAGCCGCGGCGGGGAAGATGCGCCGGCTCGTCTTCGTGGACATGCCGGGCTCGGCCCAAAGCACCGTGATCATGGCCTCGACGGGCCCCGAGCGTGATGCCGCCGACTACAGCGCCACCTCGATCATGGCGCGGATCTTGGGCGGCTCTTTTTCGAGCCGCCTCAACATGAACCTGCGCGAAGACAAGGGCTACGCCTACGGCGCGCGCGGTGGCTTTTCCTACCACCGCGAGGGCAGTCACCTTTTTGCCAGCGCTCGCGTGCGCGCGGACGCGACGGCCGACTCGGTCCAGCAGATCTTCAACGAGGTCGCCGCCGTCCGCGAAGGACCCCTGCGCGAAGAAGAGCTCACCCGCGAGCGCGACGGTGCCCTGGCCGCGCTGCCCGGCGACTTCGGCACCTCGACCACGAGCATCGGCAGTTTCCGGGAGCTGGTCTTTTACGGCCTTCCGCTGGACTGGCACGCCCGTGAGGCGGAGCGACTGGCGGCCTTGACCCTCGACGATGTCGAAGCGGCCGGTCGCGAGCACCTCCCGACCGACGCCTACTTGGTCTTGGTGGTCGGAGATGGCGCGCAGGTCCGCGATGGCTTGCGCGAGTTCGCGACGACGCGGGAGCTCGCCTTCGTCGAGGTCGACGTCGACGGAAAGCCACGCTGATGCACCCGATCGTCCTGATCGTCTTGCTCATCGTCGCCGTGGCGGCCGGTCTGTGGACGGGTCGTCGGCTCGAAGCGCTGAGCAGCCGCAAGCCCAAGTCGCTCGCGGGCCGCGCAAAGGATATGGCGGCGCGGCGAATGACCGGATGGTTCCGCTCGCTGGTGGGGCGCAACAAGTCCGAGGACGACGCGCCCGACTGATCGGGCGCGCGCGGCCGCGGCGAGCGAGTTCAGCCGATCAGGGCTTCGTCGGCTGTGGCTTCGGGGCCTTGCCCCCGTTGTTGCCCTTGGCGGGCGCCTCTTGGAAGCCGACGCGCTTCGGGATGATCTTGCCCTTCGCGTCGCGCTGGACCTTCTTGGGGTCCTCTTTGCACACGCGGAAGCGAGGATCGTCGTTGTCGATCTCTTCGCCGCGCTGGCGAGCTTCGTCCTTGAGGTGCTTTTCCCAGCGACGGCAGCGGTTCTTCTTCCACGGACGCAGGGTTTTTTCGTCGGCCAGCTCCATGCCCCGACGTTCGCGGACGAAGTTGGGGATCTGGCCCAGCGGCGCGCGGGCGCATCGCTCGGTGTGCACCGAGTTTTGATGGTTGCCCTTCTTGTACGCGTCCCAGGGGTTGGTCGCCCCGTTCTTCCAGGCCTCTTCGGGCTTGGCGATGCGGTAGGTGACCTTGACCAGCTCGACCTTCTCGGGCACGTGGCCGTGTTCGGCTTCCCACTCGCGGCAGACCCAGCGGGCGTGCCACTTTTGGTACCAAGAACCGTGGCCACCTTCGCCGCCGACGATGCGGCGGTTCATCTTGCGCTGGCGGCTGTACCAGATCCACGGGATCGGATAGACGGCGTCGCAGATCGCCTCGTTCGCCGGATCACCCTCTTCGCCCTCCAAGCAGGCGTAGACGTCGGTGTTGAGGTCGTAGATCTCCCCGTCTTGGTCGTGGACCAAGACCCGCATGAATAGGTTCGAGCGAGGCGGGTTGGGCGCGAACATCTGCCAACCCTGGGTGGTCTGCGTCGTCCGGAGCCACAGCTCGAAGGGCTCGCGCGCACGGATCCGCCAGGTACCCAGGCTGTCCTTTTCGGGGAGCAACCAGATCCCCACGCCGAGCAGCTGCCAGCCCACCAGCCAGCCGGCGAGCAGGCGACCCAAGGGCCCGTAGGCCCACGGCACGGTCGGTCGTCCGGTGGTCGCGTCGTCGACCGGGAGCTCTTCGACCGGAGCGCGACGCTTGGGGCTGCCCAGCACCACGAGCACGACCGTCAGCGGCAAGGAGGCGGCGATGGTCAACAGCTCGTGCGTGTGCAGGTAGGCACAGGCCGCGACACCCAACACGATGACGGGGCCGAAGTAGGGGTTGAAGCGGCGACCCCAGCGCTCGGCCAAGGTCACGGCCAAGAAGAACACGAAGATGTTGCCCCCGAACCAGCCCCAGTTCAGGCCCTTGGTCTGGGCCATCAAGGCTTCGGGCATCTCGATGCGCGTGTGACCTTCGAT
>JAUIJR010000533.1 GCA_030431075.1 Polyangia bacterium
GATGGAGAAGGAGATGGAGATGGAGATGGAGATGGAGATGGAGATGGAGATGGAGATGGAGATGGAGATGGAGATGGAGATGGAGATGGAGATGGAGATGGAGATGGAGACATGGTCGAAATCGCGGGCGGTGTGTTTATCGACGATTGGGATGGTCCGGGGGTCGAGCACACCATCGGCGATCTTCTGATCGACCGCACCGAGGTCACGGCGAGTCAGTATTCCGCCTGCGTGGCGGCTCAAGCCTGCACCAGTCCAGCTGCCCCCGTGTTCTGCAACAACGGGCCGAGCGGGACGGGGGACCGACCTGTCGCCTGTGTGGACTGGAGTCAGGCCACCGCCTACTGTGCGTGGCGCGGGGCAAGGTTGCCGACGGAATGGGAATGGGAGTGGGTGGCTCGCGGAAGAGAAGAGACCCGGCTTTTTCCATGGGGAGACACGCCGGACCCGACGTGTGCGCACGCCGTACTGTCCGAAGCGAACTCGGGGCAGCTACCTGGATGCGACACGGGGGAAACCTGGGTCGTCGGTTCGAAACCCGACGGTGCCTCGAGGGACGGAGTGCTGAACCTCGCGGGAAACGTGATGGAGTGGACGTCGAGCCTGTACGACTCCGAGAATGGATCAGCTCGAACGGTCCGAGGCGGAAGCTACTTCAGCTCCAACTTCGCTTCGGACTGGTTTTTGGCCAAGGAGCGGCGGTCTGCCGACGTATCCGTGACGGTCCACGATCTGGGCTTTAGGTGTGCCAAGTCGCTGCCCTAGCCCCTTCGAAGAGGTCTGAGCAGGGAGGTGTCGGGTCCTCCCTCAGACGGCCCAGCTCACGTCCAAGAGCAGCTCGCTGAGCTGAACTCCGTCGCGTTCGTCGTGGATGCGAACGCGCGGCGCCGAGGCTTTCACCGCTTTGGCGCCGCCGGTCTCGATGACGACGAGACAGTAGGACTCGAGGCAGATTCTGAACCACGGCTCGAGCTCGACGGGAATGTTCCAGACGCGGGTCTGCACATGACCCGGCCCCACCGCGCGCGACTCGAGCTCGGCAAAGTCGAAGTACTGTCCCAAGACCCGGGGCACGCGCTTGGCCAAGATCGTCGAAGGCGCCAAGCGCAGCATCATCTTGTAGATGCCCACCAGGTCTCGCCCCGCCTGAAAACGTGCGCGGGTCTCGACGACCTCCTCGAAGCTCTTGTCGGTCAGCTTGGCGACGATGGCCGAGCTCACGACGAGCGGGAAGACGTCGTAGAGCACGCTCGGCAAGAAGCTCTGCTCATAAAAGCGCCGATAGCCGGGATCGGGAAAGTGCTCGGCCACCCGCGCGAAGCCTCCTTCGAGGGTCGCTTCGATGTGTTCGAGTTGCCCGCGGTAGGCGACGCCCTTGATCCGGTAAGGACAGCGCCCAGCCGGAAAGGGGAGCGCCTCGATCGAGGCGATGACGTCGTCGGGACTCATCTACGCCGCGAAGCTAGCGCGAGTCGGGGCTCTACGCTCCTTCGAAGCGCGAGCCGGCCCGCGGGATTGCGCGGCAACGCAACTTTGAGCGCGGCGCGGGGCCCGTCGAAGTGCAAAGGCGCCCTTCGTCGTGCGAGGATCGCGGCATGGCCAAGGAAGTCGACGCCTGGTTCGCCGCCTACGACAACCCCATGGCGCCCGTCATGCAAGCCGTGCGCGCCATCTTGCTCGACGCCGACGCGCGCATGCAGGAGTGCATCAAGTGGAAGTCTCCGACCTTCACCTACGCGGGCAACCTGGCCAGCTTCAACCCGCGCGCCAAGGCCCACGCGAGCTTGATGTTCCACGTCGGCGCCAAGATCCCCGGCAAGTTCCCCAGCCTCGAAGGCGGCGGAGATACCGCCCGTTTCATGCGCTTCGCCGACCTCGCCGAAGTCGAGGCCAAGCGCGCGGAGCTCGAATCGATCGTCGCGGCCTGGATCGCGTGGAAGGGCGGGGAAAAGACCGCGAAAAAGAAGCCGGCCGCGAAGAAGACCGCGAAGAAGACCGCGAAGAAGAAGACCGCGGCCAAGCACAAGTAGCACGCTAGCGTCGCCGGCGACGAAGCCACAGCAAGGGCAAGAGCAACACAGCTCCGGCGCCCGGGGTCGTCACGCGGCAACCACCGCCGCCGGTCTCATCGCCAGCGGAGTCGCTCGTCTCGTCGCCGCTGGACTCCCCGCCGCTCGTGGAGGACTCGCTCGTGCTTCCGCTGGAGCTGTCGCCATCGCCATCGCCATCACCGTCTCCGTCGCCATCACCATCACCGCCGTCGGCCGCCCAGTAGATGGCGTTGGCCAACACTTGGAAGTTGTTGCCGTTGCGGTCGTCGAGCGCGCTGGGTTGGTGCTCGCCGGGTTGGTAGACGACGACACGGCCGGGCCAGTCCTCGTGCTCGAGCGCGTAGCCCAAGCTGCGTGTGCCGACGCTGTCGGTGCCGAACAGGGGCGTGCGTTGCTCGCCGGGGCTCGTGAGCAAGTTGGTGTTCGAATAGCGCTCGTCGGGGATGTTGTCGAAGTAGGGGTAGTCGGCGAGGGGGACGCCGGCCCCTTCGAAGCTCGCGCTGCCCTCGAACTCGAGGCCGTTCGTGCTCACGAAGTGCGTGTCGCTCAGCGCGAAGACTCGTTGTCCGCCGGTCGTGTCCCAAAACACCTGGCCGCTCGCGCTCGCGCCGAGCAAAGCGAGCAGGTTCTCCTTGCCGCTCGCCGTGTAGATGCCGTGGTGGAAGACCACGATGCCGCGGCCCGCGTCGAGCTGGGTGCGCAGGGCTGAGTCCAGCTCGCCTTGGGCGTCTTGGCCCTCGCAGTCGCGCGCCGCGAGGTGGGCGAAGTAGATGACGACGTCCGGCGGCGAGCTGCTCTCGAGGGCCTCGAGGGCCGCGTCGATGCATTGGCTGGACACCTCGGTGACGGGGCCATCGAGCTCGATGCCCGCATCGCTCGCCTCGAGGGCGGCCGAGAGTTCCCCGGGCTGGCTGAGCTGCTCGTCGGGGAGACTGTGCGGGTTTACCTCGTCGGAGATGACCAGGATTCGCAGCGGTGCGTGCGGAGGTAGCTCGGCCGCCGCGGCGGGGGTGGAGAGCAAGGTCAGCGCGAGGAGGCCGGCACCCGAGGCAAGCAAGCGCATGGGTCGAGGATAGCTCAGCTGCGGCGGGCTCGGACCGTCAGATGGTCGGGGCCAGACGCATCGACGCTCAGCTCGACATCTTCGCCCGCAGCGACCTCGGCCATGCCGCGCAAGGAACCCAGGGTCAAGGCGCGGTAGAGCGGATCGTCGAAGTAGGGGAACTCCGAGTAGGCGACGATGGCGACGCGGTCCTCGTCTTCGAAGCGCACCTCGACCTTCCCCATGCCACGGCGGATCCGTCGCCACATCGTGGGCACGTTGCGCATGATGAAGCGAAAGGATCCCAAGCTGATCAGCATGCGAAAGAAGCGGCCGATGCCCTCGTGCGTGCTGCGTCGCATCAGGTCTTCGAACTGGACCATGTCGCGCTCCGCGATCGTC
>JAUIJR010000053.1 GCA_030431075.1 Polyangia bacterium
CTCGGTGGTACGGATCCCGTCGCCGGCCATCCACACCAAGAACTCGGGCACGAAGCGCCCCGCGGCGACGGCGGGGTCCTGGGCGAGGAGGGCCTTGGCCTCGGCCACCGTTCGCACATCGTAGATATAGATCCCGGCGATGTCCTCGGCGTCGGTCTGCCCCAAAAAGGGCCCCGCGATCCGCAGCTTGCCGGCCTTGGCCTGCGCCTGAATGTAGGCCATGTGCCCGGCCCCGAGCTCCCGCGTCTCGGGCGAGTCCTCGGCCGTCCACTTCGGACCGCGGCGCAACAAGACCAATGCGTAGCGTCGCATGCCCTCGGGCGCCGCGAAGGCCTCGTCTTCGGGCTCGTGGTTCACGGGCGCGGCGGCCGGATCGACCGCGGCCACCGCCTCGTCTTTCGGACAGGTGGTCGCCTCCGCGGGCGCCGTGGCACAAGCAGAGAGGGCAAGACTGCAAAGCAAGATCGTTCCTCGCACGTCTCGAGGATACGCACTGCCGACGCGGCACCGACCGATTCCCGCACTTGGGACTCGTCGTGAGATCCTCGCGCGCGCTCCCCCGTTGCTGCCGCCCGTGTCCCGCTCCCGCACGCTCCCCGCCCTCGCCACGCTGGCCCTGGTGGGCGCAGGCGCGCTCTTGTTCGCGACAAGCTCCGAGTCCAGCGAGCTCTCGAGTCCAGCGCAGGCCCCAGCGAAGTCGGCCCGGCAAAAGGCCGCCCCGCCCCCAGGGCGACACGCGCCCAACAAGGGCGAGCTTTCGCCCCACGTCGCCGACCCGGCCAACCTGACGCAGGTCGCGGGCCGCCGCGAGAACGCCTTTTTCACCGCCGAAGGCGAAGTCCTCTTGCCCGCGCTGGAGACGGCCGAAGACGCGAGCTTCGCCCATATCACCGACCCCACGATGATGGCGTGGCTGTGGGGTCCTGAGACCGAGGCGCAGCGCGAGGCCGAGCTCGCATGCGAGGTGGAACATCTGCGCGGCTGGTCGGGGCACTGCGAAGTGGCCTTCGCCTTCGCGGGCCGACGCAGCGGCGCGGGGCGAGCGACCATCGAGGCGGCGAGCTACGACATCCTCTTGGGCGAAGAAGGCCCCTGCCACCGCTACGCGACTTGCTCCGCCCAAAGCTGGATCGGGATGCATGGGCCCCTGCAACACCTCGACGACGCGCTGCTGAGCCTTTCCGTACAGCGCAAACACATCGCCTTCGACGGCCCGAAGGACGAACGCGCCGAGGTGATCGCCGAAATGCTCGCCATGATGGAGCGCGAGCTCGCGTCGGCAGACGAACACACAGACCCCCTACGCCTGATCTACCTGCGCGCGATCGTCGAGGACCTGCGTCGCCGTCTCGCCGCCGCCACGCCCTAGCGCCGAGGCCTTCGGTCAGGATCGTGAGGCATCGATGTCACGGTGGCCCGCCCATGGGCCAGATCCCTGCGCACGAGGGGTTGATGCGCCGAGAACGACGTACATGATCGCCGTGCACGGCGTGCGTGATCACCTTGGACGGCGTGCATGAACACCTTGGCCGCCTGCATGAACACCTTGGACGCCTGCATGAACACCTTGGACGCCTGCATGAACACCTTGGACGCCTGAGGAAATTTCCCGAAGGGGTGAGGAAAAATCCCAGAGGCCTGAGGAAAGTGGCGCAGGCCTTGCACATGGCACCGTGGTCGGCATGCGGTACCGCCGTGGTTGACGGTAGGAACTACCCCGTTGGCGGTAGAAACGCTGAGGACCTCGGTAGAAACATCCCCGACGCCGGTAAAAACTCTGAGGACCTCGGTAGAAAAATCCCGAGGGTGGGTAGAAAGGCTGAGCACGGGGGTCAAGCCCCGCCCCCTCACCGCCCGCTGCTGACTTGCCCCGCGAGTACGAAGTCGCCCCAGCTGACGCGGAGCGAGAACTCTTGGCCGAGATCGGTGCCGGTGAGTTTGGCGGGGCCTTTGGCGAGCTTGCCTGGTTCCATGGACTTGCGTTCGCCCTTGCAGCCGCCGACCAAGGTCGCGCCGGGGCGAAGGGTCAAGCTGCCGGTGATCTTGCTTTGGCCGTCGTGGCGGCCTTCGACGTCGAAGACCATGCGGCCGTCGATGCGACAGTTGAGGGGCTCTTGGTTCTTGGAGCCCTTGTCGCTTCCGCCGCCAACCGCCGCTGCCGCCGCGCCGCCGGCCGCTTCGCCGATGCCGCGGGCGAAGTCGTCGAGGATCTCGGGGCCCGCCTCGATCTGGATCTCGAGCGTCCCCGTCACCTCTCCGCCTTGGGTCCAGCTCAGACGGATCTGGCGTTGAGTCAGCAGGGGCTGGGCCTTGGCCGCTTCGCCTTGCAGGTTCAAGGTCCCCGTCGCCAGGTGCCGCGAACACAGGTCCTCGCGGGCGTGACGGATCACTTCGGCATCTTCGTTGTTCGTGCTCGCGCGCATCATCGCATCGAGCTCGGCGCCCGCTTGCTTGCACATGAAGGTGTAGACCTCGGACGGGTCTTCGTGGGCCATCTGCGGGTTCTCGCGCAGCACCTTGCGGTAGAGCTCGCGGGCCAAGTACTCGCTCGCGTTGTCCGGCAGGCGCTGGAGTTCGTCGGTGCCGGCCAAGATCGAGTCGAGCAGGTGCTGGCTGTTGATGCCGGAGCTTTGGGGGGCAGTCGCGTTGCCTTGCTGCCACATCCCCAGCGTGCTGCCGGCGTCGATCGCCCGCTCTTTGGCGCCGCCAAAGAAAGCGCCGAGCTTGCCGAAGAACCAGCCACCGGCTTGATCGGCGACGGCCGAGCGCTGCGCGTGATCTTTCCAGCGGGCGTGAGCGTCGTCGACGCGGTCGCCGAGTCGCCGCAGGTCCGTGCGTCGCTCCAAGCTGCGAAGGCGGGCCAGGCGGGCCTCGGCGCGGGCGGTGGCCACGGCGTCCTTGCGGGACTGCGCCTCGCGCTTCGCCGCTTTCGCGTCGGCCTCGAGCTGCAACATCACCTGCCGCGCTTGGTCCATCGCCTCTTTGCGGGCTTGTTCGTCGAGGCCCTGCTTGGTGCCGATCGCCGTCGTCGCCACCTTGAACCACAAGAGCCAGTCGATCAGCATCCAGGTCATCGCATCAGCCTCCGACTCTCCAGGGTCCAGACTCCAGTTGGCCTTCGTACTCGCGGACGATGCCCGCGATCGAAAAGCGTAGCTTGATCGAGCGACGCCGGGTGCCGTGGGCGTCAGTCTCCGCCGGGCCCAGGTCGAGGACCATCTCTTCGGGGCGCAGGCCGTCGCGCTCGCGCGAGTCGTAGAGTTCAACTTCGTCGTCGCTCGCCATCTGCGTGCGACCCGTCACGCTCGGCGCCTTCACGCGCCAAAGCAAGCTGGGGTTTGCGGGCGTGGCGACCGTCTGGACCAGCTCGAGCTCGAAGCTCTGGGCCTCCTCGCGAAAGGTGAACAGCGCGCTCGGGGTGGTGCCGGCCGCTGCGTCGACACGCGTCGCGCGGGCGGTCCAGGTCGGCGCCGGGCTCGAGTTGAGCGCTTCGTCTGCACTGCCCACCCGCAGCAACGCGAGCTTCGTCCCCACGGTGACCATCGAGGCCCCCGAGGCGAGCCGCCATGCGATCGGGACGCCGTCGTCGACTTCGCGGGGAAGCGGGACCCCGGCGAGGTAGAGGTGGGCCGGACCCAGCGCCTGGATCACGCAGCGCGCGTCGAGTTCGCCTTCGACGAGGCCGAGCGGCAAAGGGCCGGCGTAAGGCGACGCGCTCGCGTCGCGCTGTGCCGCGGGGAGTTCGACCCCACCGAGAAAGTCGCTGCCGTCGAAGCTGAGGGCTTGCCCGCCAGCCGCGTACTCGAGGACGAAGGCGTTTTGGCCCCCGGGGTTCAGCTCGAAGGCCAGCCCCGAGGGGCGACCATTTTGGGCGAGGATGCGACCGAGCTCGCTTTGGGGATCCGGCATGCTCTCGTAGCGGCTGCAGTCCACCTCGGCGGGCAAGGGCGGGCCCGCGCGCGGGGCTTGTGGCGGGGTCGGGGCTTCGGGCGCGGAGTCGGTCGAAGCCTCTCCTGCCTCGCCCGCCTCGGCCGCTTCGGCCGCGCCCGTCGAAGCTTCGTCGGCGCTAGCCAGGGTGTCGGGTCCGCCTTCGTCGCCCGTGGCCTGCGTGCTCGGGTCGCGCCAGCGCTGCCAGGTCTCGCCGATCTTCTCGCGGAACATAAAGCCAGCCGCGCCCAGGCTCAAGGCGATGCCCAGCACGATCCATGGCCAGGTCCGACCGCGCGCGAGGCCGCCTTCGGGTCGCGCGCTCGCTACTTCGCGCGGCCGCGGGCGCACGTCCACGCGCACACCGCCTTCTTTGGGCGGGGCGGGCTTGCCCGCCCCCATCGGGGGCGGCATGGGCTCGAGGCCCTCGGCTTCGACCCGGGCCACGGCGACATCCGGCGCGCGATCAGAGACGGGCGGCATGGCCGTCCACGAACCGCGAGCGGCTTCGGGCTCGATGCGCTGGGGCATCATCGGGCGCGGCGCCGGCTCGAAGGCGGGTGTCACCGGGGGCGGGGCCGGCGTCGTGTTCCAGGTGCCGCGCGCCGGAGTCGGCGTGCGGCGCCCGGCCGGCTTCGTGGGCTGGCCGGGCTCGATGATGAGCGTCGAGTTCAAGCGCGGGTCCTTCATCTCGAAGCGCAGGCGGACCCGACCGAGCTCGAAGGTGGTCCCCGGCTCGAGGTCCAGGACTTGCACCGCCTGTCCGTCGAGCCGCACCGGGTTGTGCGGGTTGAGGGTCATCACCGACCAACGGCCGCCTTCGTGCACGACCCGGGCGTGCATGCGCGAGACCGTCTCGTCGAGCAGCGCGACGTGCACGCCCACGCCACGCCCGACGAGATTGTCGAGCGAGGTCAATTCCATCACCTCTTGGATCCGCGACGAGCCGTCGTCGGCCATGCGCAAGAGGACCGGCACGGCGGCATGATACCTCCACTGGCCGAGTCGACCCGCTGCGCGCATCGGCGCAAAAGGGGACAAGCGCGGCGCAGAAGAACCCGATGGATGTCGGCACCTTTGCCCCATCTCGCGTGGCACCGTTGGCCCTCGAATCGACGCGCCACGGGTCCTCGGCGAGCTCGGGCAAAAGCGACGCGGACCCGCGCGGGCGCCGGCATCCACGTGGGCTCGAACCGGCGATTGCGCGCCTTGGCCGCGGCCTCGCCCCTCGACCCGTCCCTCAAATGGGGCGACGAACGCCGTTCGACGCCCACTTTCGCTCACTTAGATAGTGATCGCTTTCTAAGTTCTAGAATGGGCCCAAGGAGTTCCCATGCCCAAGCGCAGCTTCATCCGCGGGGGTCTCGTCTTCGACGGAAGCCCCGCCGCCGGTCAACGGCGCGACCTGTGGATCATCGACGGCCGCGTGGCCACGCCCGAACAAGTCTCGAAGCTCACGCCCGAAGACGCCGACGAAGTCGTCGAGGCCGAAGGCGCGTGGGTCATGCCCGGCTTCGTCGATATGCACACCCACTACGACGCCGAGGTGCTGGCGGGCCCGGGCTTGCACGAGTCGGTGCGGCACGGCGTCACGACCGTCTTCATGGGCTCGTGCTCATTGAGCACGATCTTGTCCACCCCCGAAGACTGCGCCGACTTTTTCTCCCGCGTCGAGGCCCTGCCCCGCGAGCACGTGCTGCCCGCCCTCGAGCAGTACAAGACCTGGACGACGCCCGCGGCCTACATCGAGGGCCTCGAGTCGCGCCCCCTCGGGCCGAACATCGCGTGCTTTTTGGGCCACTCGGATCTTCGCGTCTCGGTGATGGGCCTCGGCCGCGCGGTCGACAAGAAAGAGCGCCCCACGGCCGAGGAGCAAGCGCGGATGGAGCGGCTGCTCGAGGACGCCCTCGATGCCGGCTACCTGGGGCTGTCGACGATGACCAACCCCTGGGACAAGGTCGGCGGTGATCGCCACCGTTCGCGTCGGCTGCCCTCGAGCTACGCGAGCTGGCGCGAGTACCGACGTTTTCATCGCATTTTGCGTCGGCGCGAGCGCATCTTGCAAAGCGCCCCCAACATCACGACCAAGGTCAACGTGCTGCTCTTTTTGGCCGCTTCGGCGAGCTGGGGCGTGCGCCGCCGGCTCAAGACCACCTTGATCAGCGCGGCCGACACCAAGGCGAACCCGCAGCTGGCCACGGCCATCACCGGCGCGGTGAACATGACCAACAAGGTCATCGGCACCGACTTTCGCTGGCAGACGGTCCCCATGCCCTTCGAGGTCTACGCGGACGGCATGGACCTCGTGGTCTTCGAAGAGTTCGAAGCGGGTGAGGCCGCCTTGCACCTGGCCGAGGAGCTCGAGCGCAACGAGCTGCTGCGCGACGAGAGCTACCGCCGCGCCTTTCGCAAGGACTACGACAAGCGCTTTTCACCCCGGGTGTGGCACCGCGACTTCTACGACGCCGAAGTCGTCGACGCGCCCGACCCTAGCCTCATCGGCAAGAGCTTCGGCGAGCTGGCCGACGCGCGCAGCGTGCACCCGGTCGACGCCTTCTTGGATCTGGTAGTCGAACACGGCCGGGCCCTTCGCTGGCGCACGACCATCGCCAACCACCGTCGCCAACGCCTGGTGGACTTGGCCTCGCACCCCACGGTGCACGTGGGCTTCGCCGACTCGGGCGCCCACGTGCGGAACATGGCCTTTTACAACTATGCGCTGTACTACCTGCGCGAGGTACACGAGGCCGAAAAGCGCGGCACGGCCCCCCTGAGCTTGGGCGAGGCGGTGCACAAGCTGACCGGCGAGCTCGCGGACTGGTACCGCGTGGACGCCGGCTACTTGCGACCGGGCGACCGCGCCGACTTGGTGGTCGTCGATCCCGCTGGGCTCGACGCGTCTCTCGAGGGCTACCACGAAGCTCCCATGGAGATGTTCGGCGGCCTCTCTCGCATGGTGCGTCGCAACGACGAAGCGGTGCGCGCGACGATGATCGCCGGCCAGATCGTCTACGAGCGCGGCCACTTCGCCGAGGGCTTTGGCCAAGCACAGCGCACGGGCTCCTTCTTGCGCGTGGACACGCCGACGCCACCCCCCGCCGCCCTGGCCGAGACTCCCCTGCCCCGTCCCCAAGTCGATGCAGCGACGTACACAAGCCGAGCGTCGTGAAGCGACGCGCGCGCGCCTGATCCAAGGCTGCATCGCCAGCTTGGCCGCGCACGGCTATGCGCGCAGCTCGGTGGCGCAGATCTGTGAGGCGGCCGAGCTCTCGCAAGGCGCCTTGTTTCGCCACTTCCCCACGCGCCGCGATCTGATCGTGGCCGCGGCCGACACCATCGCCCAGATGCACCTCGGACGCCTCGAGGAGGTGGCCGTCGCCCTCGGCCGTGAGAAGGCCAAGCTCGCCGCGGGCACGCTGGTCTCCTTGGTCCGCAGCTTGTGTCGCACGCCGACCCACGCCGCCTGGCGCGAGATCATGATCGCCGCGCGCACCGACACCGAGCTGCGCGAGGCCGCCCGCGAGGGCCTGCAACGCTTCGAGCACGCGCTGATCGAAGCGGGCGCCCACTTCCTCGAGCTCGAGCCCGGCCCGGCCCAACGCGTCAGTGTCGTCTTGCTCTCGCTCATGCACATGTTCGACTCCGAAGCGGTCACCACCGTCGTCTACGACCACGCCGCCTTGGAAGCCGAACGCATCGAGTGGGCCACGCGAACGCTCGAAGCGGCCTTGCGAGAGGCGCGACACTGAGCGCAGGGGGCACAAGAACGCCCACGCCCGCCGCACCTTGTTTCGGCTATCAAGCTGCCATCATCGGAGCTTGTCGGTGGTCCGGCCGCATTGGAGCAGCTACCCGGCTGACGGAGATGCAAGGAACTTCGGGACGAAAACGTCCAGGTGCGCTTGCCAGAGCTGCAGGACAGCTGCCAGACAGAGCCAATGCGAGTCTAGTTCGCGTCCTGCTGGAGGAGCTGGATGCACAGTCACTTGAGTTTTCCACCGTGCCAGATCGAACTCAATCTCGTGGGCTGCCGAGTTCCGGACCTTGCGAAACCAGTCGAGCGACTTGTGCAGCTCGTCCGTGATGACTCCACTCTCGAGTAAGACCAAGAGTCGTGTCGAGTGACTCCGGATCTTGGCTACCTGGCTGCCTCGCCTGAGACGCGCCCGGCAAAGCTCGCAAACCATCAACTCGACGAAGGCGTGAGCAACGACAACGAGCGCTCGATCGTTGTCCCGGGAACGAGACAGTTGCTTCATTACCTGAAGCATCGGCTGCCCAGCTAGTTCGGCGGGAAGCTCGTCCCATCTGTCATCAGGAGCCTTCCCACCCGCGTTGGCGGTTGAATCTGAGGTCACGCCCATGAATGCAGCCTATCAAGGCCGCTGTCGAGCCACGCGCGACCACGCCGCTTTGGAAGCCGAACGCATCGAGTGGGCCACGCGAACGCTCGAAGCGGCCTTGCGACAGGCGCAACACTGAGCGCAGGGGGCAGTTCCCTCCCCCTCATTTCCCCCGCGCGCCCGTTCCTTTCTTCGGCCTTGGCCTGGCACACTGGCGGTGTTGCTGCGTCGATCTACATGGTGGGGGCCGCTTGGCTTCGCGGCCTGCCTCGCCCCCTCGCTGGCCGTGGCCGGCGAGCCGACGACTGAACCCGCCGTGACCTCGCAGGCCGAGTTTCCGCGCTTGCGCTTATCGGTCACGACGGAGTTGTTTGGCATCGTCGGTGGCAGACGCGGCCAGGGCAGACGCTTCTTGCATGCGGTCGGTGTGGGGGTCGGTCGGGCGCCGATCGCCTTCGAGGCCGGCTCGGCGCTCAACGAGAGCTACGAGGCCTTCTTTTCCGGCTCCGTTCAGATCCCGAGCGTCGCGCTCGGACTCGGCTACGTCTTCGGCGATCGCCGCGCGCTGCTCGGCGCCGAAGCGGGCCTGACTTACCATACGCGAGGCAAGCACGCGGGCTTCACGGGGGAGTTCGTCCCCTACTTTCGCTGGTTGTTCACCGACAGAAAGGTCCGCCCCTACCTCGACGCTCACTTCGGCATCAACGGCGGAGTCGGCCACTACGTCGCGCAGGAGTGGAGGGTGTTCGGCGTGCTCGCAGGCGGCGGCGCCGGCCTGAGTTGGTTCGCTAGCCCCAAGTTCAGCTTGGACGCAGGCGTGGCCGCAGACTTTTTGAAGTGCTGGTGCAACAACGGCGTTCTTGGGACCCGCGTACCCGACCAGGGCTGGGGCGCGAGCCTGCGTTTGGGCGTGTCCTTTTGGCTACTGCCTCGGACTCGCGGAACGAAGGGCTCCAACCGATGACGCGCCTGAGCTCTCGACTTGCACACCGTGCCGCGCCGATGCTTGTAGGCGGACTCCTGCTGGCCTGGCGTCCGGCGGCCAGGGCGAGCGACCCGACCGAAGCCGTAGCCGAGACCGACGTCGAAGCCCAAGCCCAAGTCCCACGCGGCCCCCAGCTTCGCATCGGCCTCGAGCTCGAGCCCATCGGCTTCGCCTGGACACCTCGCAACGAGACGATTAGCACGGCGAGCGTGGGGAGCTTCGGGGTGGGACTCGGGCGAGGCAGCTTGCTCGGCCGGGTCGCCCGCACTCCCAAAGGTGGGGGCAATGTTACCTTCGCCGGCCTCCCCTTCGCCAGCTTTCACATCGGCGGCACCTTGCTCGAAGACCGCATGGTGATCGGCGGTCGCCTGGGCTTTGGCTACCACCGTCGCTGGGAAGCCGAAGATGACGGGGGCGGGTACGACCCTTTGAGCCTGCTCATCGTCGAGTGCGTCCCCTACCTCGCGTGGCTCTTTGGAGAGGGCAAAGTCCGCCCCTTCGTCGAAGGGCGCGCCGGATTGATCTACGCCAACTGGACCCTCGCCGCCAGGTCCGTCACGCCGAAACGAAACGAGGGCCTCATCGCCCCGACCCTCGGCGTCGGCGGTGGGGCGATGTTCTTCGCGGCGCCACGCATCTCCATCGATCTCGGGCTGGGGCTCGACTACGTGGCGGTGCGGTCGATCTATCCGCAGGGCGCGGTCGACTCCCAAGGCGCGTTTCGACATGGCTTCGCGGGTGGGTTTCGCTTGGGCTTTTCGATCTGGGCGCCACGCCGCCGCTGACGCCCTTTGCCCTACGGATGGCGCGATCCGCAAGTCCACCGCGGCTCGCCCTCGGCTAGGCTCGACGCATGGCCGCGCCCAAGGGCTACCCCATCGAACCCTCGTGGCGGGCGCTGATCGCTGACCTGGGGGCGAAGCCGGCGGACGTCCTGCGTCGGGCCGAGCTGCCCGCCGACCTCTTCTCGCGGGCCAACGCGGCCGTCGACATCCCCGGACTCTTCCGCTTGTGGTCGGCGATCGAGAGCGAGGCGACGGTCGACGAGGTCCCCATCCGCATCGCCCGGGCACTGGTCAGTGACACCTTCTCTCCCGTCTGCTTCGCGGCGCTTTGCAGCCCGAACATGCGCGTGGCGGCCGAGCGGATCCAGCGACACAAGCGACTCGTCGCCCCCGCGAAGCTCGAGCTGAGCATGGGTCGTAGCGGCCTGAGCTTGCGCCCCACCTGGCTCGAGGCCGGCGTCCCGCCGCCACCGAGCCTGGCCGAGTCGGAGGCGGCCTTCTTTGTCGAGTTGATCCGCAAAGGGACGCGCGAGGCCATCAAGCCCACCGCGCTGACCTTGCCCCACCGACCCCGACGCCTCGCCGCCTATGAGCGCTACTTCGGTGTCGCCATCAAGAAGGGCCGGCGCCTCTCCATCACCTTCTCCGCCGAAGATGTCGCGCGCCCCTTTTTGACCATGAACGAGCGTATGTGGGCGATGTTCGAGCCCGAGCTCCGGCGTCGTCTCGAGCAGCTCGACGAGGGTGCCAGCACCCGCGAGCGCGTGCGCAGCGTCCTGCTCGAGGCGCTACCGAGCGGGCAGGCCTCGATGGACACCGTCGCCTCGCGACTGGCCGTGAGCCGCCGCAGCTTGCAACGTCGGCTCAAAGAAGAGGGCACGAGCTTTCAGTCGATCTTGAACCGTACGCGCGAGGACCTCGGCCGGCACTACCTGCTCGAGACCAGCTTGCCCTGCGCCGAGATTTCCTTTTTGTTGGGCTACGAGGACCCCAACTCCTTTTTTCGCGCCTTTCACGAGTGGACGGGCAGCACGCCCGAAGGCCTGCGCCGCGCCGCCGCCTTGCACTGAGCCCCCGCTGGTCGCCGGGACGGGCCGGCCATTTTTTGTGATGATTGGGCGTCGTCGGGGGCACGCAATGAGCACGATGCAGAAGATCGAACCCTTGCTCCTGCGAGAGGGCTTCACCTTGGCGCCGAATCCCATCCCCGAGGACATCGGCGCGATCGGCTGGGCCTTTCGCAAGGGACGCATGGCCGACGACTATCTATTTTTGTTCGCCGGGCTCGAGGTCGAGGCCTTCCGCGGCGCCTTCGAGCGCGCCCGCAAGTGGGCCAACGCCCAGTACAAGATGCCCAAGGCGCTGCGCTTTCGCGTGCCGCACACCCTGTGCGTGCTGATCACGGAGCAGGTCGACGGCAGCCTGAAACGCTTCGTCGATCGCCAGCCCTCCCGTAGCGTCTGGGGCGGTGAGATCAACCACCTGCTCGTCGTCGATCCCAAGCACGGCAAGTTGCACCACCAGCTCGTCTCCACCACGCACGAGAAGCGCGAGCTGGCGATCTACCAGCATGTTCAGCTGGGCGAACGCGTGCTCGCGGCCGTGGCCTGAGGGCCGAGACCAGCGCATATGCGCGCTCGGATCCCGGCCGATGCGCGGGTGGTTTCGTGCGGCGCCAGTGTGCACACTGCGCCGCATGAAGTTTCAACCTTCTCTTCGAATCGGCCTGAGCGCCCTCCTCGTCCTCGCAGCTTGTGGCGACGACACCAGCAACAACGAGGACGAGACCAGCGGCGAGTCCTCGAGCAGCACCGGCGAAGCCGGGACCATGACCGGCGATGGCGATGGCGATGGCGATGGCGACGGCGATGGCGACGGCGACGGCGACGGAGATGGCGACGGCGACGGCGACGGCGACGGCGATGGCGACGGCGACGGTGATGGCGATGGCGATGGCGATGGCGATGGCGATGGCGATGGCGATGGTGACGGAGATGGCGACGGCGACGGCGACGGAGATGGTGATGGTGATGGCGACGGCGACGGAGATGGCGACGGTGATGGCGATGGCGATGGCGATGGCGATGGCGACGGCGACGGCGATGGCGATGGCGATGGCGATGGCGACGGCGACGGAGACGGAGACGGCGATGGAGATGGAGACGGCGACGGAGATGGAGACGGCGATGGCGATGGCGATGGCGACGGCGCCGCGCTCAGCTGTGCCGACCCTACGGGCTTCGGTTCGGCCTACCTCGACATCCCCACGGGCGGCAGCAATTGGTCGGCGGGTAACGTGGGCAACGCGGCCTTCGACAAACATGACGTCACCTTGGAGCTTTGGGTCCGTCCCGACGCCATCGGCGACCAGCAGCGGATCTTGGACTACACCCAGGTGATCTGGAACGCAGGCAACCCCAGCTGGGCCCTCGGTATCAACGCCGATGGCACCGTGAACCTCTACGCCGACATGAACGGAAACGGCGCCGGGGAGAGCGGCGGCGGGAGCTCGACCACGAGTTTGACGGCGGGCGTGTGGACGCACGTCGCGGTCGTCTTCTCCCCGCAAAGTAGCGCCCTGACCTTCTACTTCGACGGTGTGGCCGAGGCGCCGCTGACCCCCGCGAGCGATTTCCTCGCGGCCTGGAACACGAGCACCAACGGGATGAGCGCCGAGACCAACTTGGGCTTCTCGCATGGCAGCATTCAGTTCGCCGGCGACCTCGACGAAGTCCGTATCTGGCAGACCGCTCGCACCGCGCAGGAGATCATCGACAACGCCTGCACCGTGGTACCTGCCCTTTCCTCGGGCCTCGTCGGCTACTGGCCCTACGACACCGATGAGGACGATGCCGGAGACGCCGGCTACGACTTCAACCTGGGCGGTGGCGCCAGCGTGACGAGTCACTAGTCCTCGACCCCCCAAGGAAAAAGGGAGGCCCGCTTGGGCCTCCCTTTTCTTTTTCGCCTGTCGTCAAATCAGAAGAACTCGACATCCCCCAGGTCACCGAACTCGCCGATCGCGTCGCCGAGATCTTCGACGTGCGCGTAGCCGAGCTGGCCACGGTCGTTGGCGCCCCAGCAGCGGACGGCGTCGTCCTCGGTCAAGACACAAGCGTGGTGGGCCCCCACGCTGAGCTGGACGGCCGCGCTTCCCGGGCCGCCGGCGTACTCGGCCGGCATCTCGCTGGCGGGGGCTTGGTTCCCCGACGAGATCGGCGCCCACGGACCGAGCTCGCCACGCTCGCCGTAGCCCCAGCAGCGGACGCGGCCGTCCTCGAGCAACAGACAGCTGTGCTTTTGTCCGACCCCGATGGCCATCGCTCGCTCGCCCGTGCGCAAGGCGACCGGGAGGATCTGCGTGGGGTGCTCGTCGTCGCCGATGCGTTCGGCCACGCCGTGCCCCAAGGGGGCTTGCCCCCCGTCCCCCCAGCAGCGAAGGGCCGACCCGATCCGCACGCAGCTGTGATGCCAGCCGGCCGCGACCTCGCTGACCTGTGTGCCCACTCCCAAGAAGACCGTCGGGGCCTCGGCCAAGCTCTCGTCGTCGCCGATGGCCTCGGTGTTCGCGTAGCCCAGCTGGCCCACGGCGCCGGGGCCCCAACAGCGGACCTGCGCGCCCATGTCCGTGGAGATGCGCGCGCAGGCGTGGTGTCCGACCGCGAGAGCCTCGGCCGCGCCGCCGGGCTCGATGGGAGGTAGGACCGTGGCCGGCTCGTCGTCGCCGATGTCCTCGAAGCTCGCTTGTCCGAGCGCCCCCGTCATGGCGCCCCAGCATTGCAGGCGGCCGTCGTCGAAGCGCACGCAGGTGTTGCGAAGCCCCGCCTCGACGTCGACGACCGGCGCGCCAAAGACCATCGCCGGGGCGTCACTCGCTGCTTCGTCGTCACCAAATGTGGTCCAGCTGCCGTGGCCGGCCCGCCCGTTGGTGTTGCTCCCCCAGCAGCGCACCGAGAAATCTTCGAGGACCGCGCAGCTGTGGGCGCTCCCGGCCGAGACATCGATGGCGCGTGCGCCGAGGGGGACCGGGCCCCAGTCGGCCGGGGTGTCGTCGTCGCCGATCGACTCGTCGCTGCCGTAGCCCAAGGCACCGTCGGCGCCGCTGCCCCAACACCAGATCTGGCCGCGGCGTGAGCGGGCGCAGCTGTGCTGAGATCCGGCGCTGACCTGGACGATGCGCGAGGGCTCGCAGTCCATGTCGCAACCGTCATCGTCGATCGCGTTTCCGTCATCGCACTGCTCGTGGACTTCGAGCTTCCCGTCGCCGCAACCGACGTAGCCGGGGACGGGAAGCGGCGCGGGCTCGCCTGTCTCGCTCTCGGACTCGCCGGTCTCTTCTTCGCTCTCGGTGTCGCTCGTGGCGTCGAGTTCATCCCCCGTCTCGCCGTCGTCGGGGGAGAAAGTGGACGGCGGGTCACCGCTGGAGGCTCCGCTTGCGCAGGCGCCGGCCAAGGCCAGTGAGAGCGGCAGCACGGCGCACAGGGGGTGAAAACGAAAGGGGAAGGGTCGAAGGTCGATGGAGATCATGACGCCCTCCCCGTCGACCGCGCCGGCCTGGCCTTGCACCGCGCCCCGATTTTTTTTGAGGGCGCCTTCGAAGCGAGGTGCACGCCTTTGTCGCAGCCCCGACGAACGGTGTTCAGGCAGCGGCGGCAGCCTTAGGACCGCGCGCGATCGCCCTCGAGGTCCCCTGCTCCGACGCCGGGGCGCGGCGCGCCGAGGCCTGGGCTGGGCACTGCCGCGTCGCCCGACTACCATCCGCGGCGCGTGGCCCTGAGCGTCTTCGACATGTTCAAGGTGGGGATCGGCCCCTCGAGCTCTCATACCGTCGGGCCGATGCGCGCGGCCTTGCGATTCGCGCGTGGGCTCGAGCGCGACGGCCTGCTCGACGCGACCACGCGCGTCGCGGCCGAGCTCTTTGGCTCTCTGGGTGCCACGGGCAAGGGCCACGGCAGCGACAAGGCGGTCATCTTGGGCCTGCTGGGCGAAAGCCCCGTCGATGTCGATGTCGACTCTGTCGACGCTCGGCTCGAGGAGATCCGATCTCGTGGGCGCATTCGCATTCTCGGCCGACACGAAGTCGAATTCGGCGCCAAGGACCTGCTCTTTCACAAGCGCAAGTCACTGCCCGGACACCCCAACGGAATGCGCTTCAGCGTTGCCGACGCGAACGGTGAGCTGCTGCGTAGCCGCGTCTTTTACTCGGTGGGCGGGGGCTTCGTGGTCGACGAAGAGGCGGCGGGCGCCGATCGCATCGTCGAAGACCGCACCCCCCTGCCCTTTCCCTTTACCAGCGGCGCCGAGCTGCTCGCGCAGTGCGCCGAGACCGGCAACTCGATCAGCACCTTGGTCTTGCACAATGAGCAGGTCTGGCGCGGCGAAGACGAGGTCCGCACCCGTCTGCTCGAGATCTGGCACACGATGTCGGCCTGCATCGAGCGGGGCTGTCGGCGCGAGGGTGTGTTGCCCGGCGGGCTCAAGGTCAAGCGACGCGCCGCGGCCTTGTCGCGCCGCCTCAAGAACCGCGACGCCACCCGCGACCCCATGCAGGTCATGGACTGGGTCAGCTTGTTCGCGCTGGCGGTCAACGAAGAGAACGCCGCGGGCGGCCGCGTGGTCACGGCCCCCACCAATGGCGCGGCCGGCATCATCCCCGCCGTCATCGAGTACTACCGCCGCTTCACCCCCAACCCGGACGAGGAGGGCGTCCTGCGCTTCTTGCTCACGGCGGGCGCCATCGGGATCATCTACAAGACCCGCGCGAGCATCTCGGGGGCCGAGGTCGGCTGCCAAGGCGAAGTCGGCGTCGCCTGTTCGATGGCAGCGGCCGGCTTGACCGAGGCCCTGGGCGGCTCGCCCGAGCAGGTCGAGAACGCGGCCGAGATCGGCATGGAGCACAACCTGGGCCTCACCTGCGACCCGATCGGCGGACTGGTGCAGGTGCCCTGCATCGAGCGCAATGCGATGGGCGCCATCAAGGCCATCAACGCCTCGCGCCTGGCCCTGCAAGGCGACGGCCGGCATCACGTGTCCTTGGACAAGGTCATTGCGACCATGCGACAGACCGGTGCCGACATGAAGACGAAGTACAAAGAGACCGCGCGCGGCGGGCTCGCCGTCAACATCGTCGAGTGCTGAGCGGCGACGCCGCCCCGTCCCGGCCCCCATCACGGCCCCTGGGCGCCATCCCAGCGCGGATCGGCGGGCGTCGAATGCCGCTCGCGCTACCATGGACGCGGAGGAACCCGTGCCCAACGACAAGCTCCCGACCCTCGACCCCGAGATCAGCTTCATCCGCTCCCTTTGTGCCGGCGAGATCGAGCAAGACGTCATCTTCCCCTTCCCCCACATGGCCACCGATGAGGCCGAGGTGGTCGCCTCGGTCGTCGAGTCGATCGACTCGCTCCTCGCCGGCCGCGACGAAGACTTCCGCAAGTGGGATGCGGCGGGCGAGTTTCCTCCCGAGTTCATCGACAGCCTCAAAGAGTTCGGCCTCTTCAGCCTGATCATCCCCGAGGAGCAAGGCGGCATGGGCTTTGGCAACATGGCCTACTCGCGCGTGCTGCAGCAGATCGCCCGACACGACGCCTCGGTGGCGGTGACCGTTGGCGCCCACTCTTCGATCGGCATGCGCGGGCTCAAGCTCTTTGGCACGCCCGAGCAAAAGGAGCGCTACTACGAAAAGCTGGCGACCGGCGAGATGCTCGCCGCCTTTTGCCTGACCGAGCCCGGAGCGGGGTCCGACGCGGCCTCGGTCAAGACGAGCGCCATCGACAAGGGGGACCACTGGCTGCTCAACGGCTCCAAGATCTGGATCACCAACGGCGGCATCGCCGATTTCTTCACCGTCTTCGCCAAGACCAGCGGCGCCGAAGAGCGACGCAAGCTCAGCGCCTTCATCGTCACCAAGGACATGGAGGGCGTCTCGGTCTCCGGGCACGAGGACAAGATGGGCCTGCGCGCCAGCTCGACGACCTCGGTCTACTTCGAGGACGTCAAGGTCCCCAAAGACCACCTCCTGGGCGAAGAGGGCCAGGGCTTCAAAGTGGCCATGAACATCTTGAACTCCGGACGCAGCGGCTTGGGGGGCGGCACCGTCGGAGCAATGAAACGCCTCATCGAGCTCGCGGCCAACTACGCCCAAGAGCGCAAGCAGTTCGGCGAGCCCATCGGCAGCTTTGGCCTGGTCAAACAAAAGATCGGCCACATGGTCGTCGACTGCTACGCGACCGAGGCCTGCGTCAACGTGGTGGCAGCCTTGTCGGACCAGGGCTACGCCGACTACTCGGTCGAGGCCGCCATCTCCAAGGTCTTTGGCACCGAGGCCTTGTGGCGCACCGTCGACGAGGCCCTGCAGACGGCGGGCGGCAACGGCTACATGCGCGAGTACCCCTACGAGCGGATCATGCGAGACGCCCGCATCAATCGCATCTTCGAGGGCACCAACGACATCTTGCGCCTCTACATCGCCCTGACCGCCCTCAACGACGTCGGCCAAAAGCTCAAGACGATGGCCAACTCGCTCAAGGGCATCTTCGACCACCCCATCAAGGGCTTCGGCGTGCTTTACGAGTACGCGCGCAAGCGGGCGAACTGGGCGACCGGACTCCCCTCGCAAAAGACGAAGCTCGACAAGGTGCACGTCACCTTGCGCGCCGAGGCCGAGGTCTTCGAGGACCTCACCCGCGACCTGGCCGCGATGGCCGATCGCCTCTTGCGCAAGCACGGCAAGAACATCATCGGCAAACAGTTCGCCACCCGACGCATGGCCGACGTGATGATCGACCTGTTCGCGCTGGCCTGCGTGCTGTCTCGCGTCACCGATGCCATCGAACGCAACGGCCCCGACGCCGCGGCCAAGGAGGTCGAGATCGCCAAGGTCTTCGCCGGCCAGGTCAAAGGCCGCGCCCTGCGGAACTTCCGCAAGATCGACGCGAACGACGACGAGTACATCAAGAGCCTGGCCGAGCACGCCTACGCCGAGGGCGGCTACCGCTGGGACCTGCTCTGAGCCGGTCGGGCGCGCCCTAGCCCGCAGGATCTGCAGCCGCTGGCCCCGCGCCGGCGGCTGCACTACATTTCGGCCGTGTCGCCGCAGCGCCTTCGCCACCTGGTGATCTTGGCCATCATCTCCTCGAGTGTGGCTTGCGATCAGGCCACCAAGGAGCTGGCCATCGACAAGCTCAAGGGCCAAGCCCCCATGGAGTGGGGCCCGGCGCGGCTGGCCTACGCCGAGAACCCCGGCGCTTTTTTGGGCCTGGGCGGCGAGTGGCCGCCGGCCGTCCGCCAAGCGATCTTTTTGGTGCTCGCCGCCGTGCTCGTGGTCGCGGGCACCGTCTGGTTGTTCAAAGCCAAGCGCAGCTGGCCCATGGTGCTGGGCGGCGCGATCTTCGTGGGCGGCGCGATGGGCAACCTCATCGACCGCGCCTTGCGTGAAGGCGGCCGAGTCGTCGACTTCGCCCAGATCGACTTCGGCTTCGTCTCGACCGGCGTGTTCAACTGGGCCGACGTCTTGTTGATGGCGGCGATCCCCATCTTCTTGATCTGGGGCCGCGAAGACGAGGACGAGCCGGGCAAAAAGGCCGAAGCCGAAGCTCCGCCGCCCACGACGGCCCCCGCCTAGGCCTCTACAAGCTCGCGCTTGCGGTGGCCTCCCAGCACACGGGCGGGCAGTCCTCGCCGTTGGGCGTCTGGGGCTCCCCGCCGTCGACGGGGATGACGGCGCCGGCGACCTCGGCCCCCTCTTTTTGGATGCTCAAGCTGACCTCGCTCCAGGGGTCCGCCTCGGGGTTGAGGTCGGTGTCGAAGAAGGGCTCGGTCAAGGTGATGACGATCTGGCTTTGGTCCCAGGTCATGGTCGCAAAGCGAAAGCCAAAGCAAGACTCGGTGCCGCTCTCG
The DNA here is from genome assembly GCA_030431075.1 of Polyangia bacterium. Taxonomy (GTDB): domain Bacteria; phylum Myxococcota_A; class Polyangia; order Nannocystales; family Nannocystaceae; genus JAUIJR01. The sequence goes on from JAUIJR010000053.1 coordinate 18,939, forward strand.
TCGCTCGGGATGCTGCAGCGCAGCTCGAAGTTCGGCGTATCGAGCTCGAGCAAGTGACCGCCCTCGCTCAGCGGCAAGGCGTGGTCGACGGTGATCACCAAGCTCGAGTTGCAGTCGACCTCGGTGCACTCCACCGGCCCGAGGTCGGTACACGAAAGACAAAGCGCGAGGCCCGAGAGCAAAGAGAGGCGCAGCACGCCTCAGGCTATCGAGCCTCGCCGAGCTTGACTAGGGTGCCCCGTCTCCGTCTCCGTCGCCGTCGCCGTCGCCGTCTCCGTCCCCGTCCCCATCGCCATCGCCATCTCCATCTCCATCTCCATCTCCATCTCCATCTCCATCTCCATCTCCATCGCCATCGCCGTCTCCATCGCCGTCTCCA
>JAUIJR010000534.1 GCA_030431075.1 Polyangia bacterium
CGACGGCGACGGTGATGGCGACGGCGATGGTGATGGTGATGGTGACGGCGACGGCGACGGCGACGGCGACGGCGATGGCGATGGCGATGGTGCCGCCGATGGAACCGTGTGCACCTCCCACGGAGAGTGCGGCTCGGGGAACTGCATCGACGGCTACTGCTGCAACACGACGTGCGCCGGAGCCTGCAACGCATGCGACGTGTCAGGCTCCGAGGGAACCTGCACTCAGCGCGATGCCGGGGACCCCTGTGACGACGGCCTGTTTTGCACGGCCAATGATCTGTGCAACATCGACGGGCTATGCATCGGCACCGGGAACCCCTGCCCAGGCCCGGACGGCGACGGAGACTGCACCGAAAGCTGTGACGAGTCGGCGAACAACTGCGAAGGCGCCGACCCGGCCAACACGAACTGCGACGACGGCCTCTACTGTACGGCCGCGGACAGCTGCAACGAGGCGGGCGAGTGCATCGGGGCCGGAAGTCCCTGCCCCGGGGCCGATGGCGACGGCGATTGCACGGAGTCCTGCAACGAGCTCGACGATGCCTGCACGGCCCCCGATCCCGTCGACTCCCCCTGCAACGACGGTCTCTTTTGCACCGGTAGCGCCGATACCTGCAATGTTGCGGGTGTCTGCGTCGGGACCGGCGACCCCTGCACGGGCCCGGACGGGGATGCGGACTGCACGGAGTCCTGTGACGAGACCGCGGACAACTGCGAAGCCGCCGACTCCAACGAGACGAGCTGTGGCGTCGACTCGGTGTGTCGCCAAGGCGCATGCGAAGTCCTTGGCCAAAAGAAGGTGTTCGTGACGTCGGCCAAGTACGCTCCCAACCTCGGCGGGGCGACGGCCTACGATGCGATTTGCCAGACCGTCGCGGATGCGGCGTCGCTCGGCGGCACCTACATGGCGTGGATCAGCGACGGCAGCACCTCGCCTGCGGCGCGTTTCACCCAGTCTCCGGATCCCTACGTTCGCGTCGATGGCGTCAAAGTCGCCGACGACTGGGCTGACCTCGTCGACGGAACACTGGACGCGGCCATCAACCGCAACCAGTCCAATGGGACGGTGGGAGGTGGGTCCACCAACGTCGTCCTCACGGGAACGGCATCCAACGGTGCATCCTTCGGTCACGCCTTCTCCTGCAACAGCTGGACCTCGAACTCGTCGGGCGTCCAATCGCAGTTCGGGGACGCATCTCGAACGGACAGCGGATGGAGTCAACAGTGGGGCATCACCTGCAACTTGACCGGCCGTCTCTTCTGCTTCCAGCAATAGTCGCGCTTCGAGACTCCCCCCATCGGCCGGGCCAATCACCGTTCGGTCGATGGGCGAGAAAGTGCACCTCGCTCCCTTGTCGGGACTCCGGCTGGACGCGATAAGGTCGCCATGGTCCGCAGCCGCTTGGCCCCCGCCGCAGCGTTTCTTACCTTGGTGAGTTGCACGTCCCCGGACAGCGCCGCCGACGACACAGAGATCTCCAGCGAGGCCGAGTCCGAGACCGGAGGCCCGGCTTGGACGGCGCCGACGAGCCCCTGGATCTCCAGCGACGGCGAGCGCTTGCGCGACGCGTCGGGGCGGGTCCGCATCTTTCGTGGGGTCAATGCGCGCGTCGAAGGCGTCTTCGACGTGAGCTTCGACGATGGGCGCGAGCGCCTCGAGCAGATCCCAGAGTTCACGGCCCAAGACGCGCGACGCATGCGGGAGCTGGGTTTCAACTTGCTGCGCTTGCCGATCAACTGGTCGGGCATCGAGCCCGAACGCGATGCCTTCGACGAGGCCTATCTCGACCGCGTCGCGGCGGTGGTCGAGCTGTGCAAAGCCGAGGGCATCTGGGTGATGATCGACGTTCACCAAGACGCCTACTCCAAAGAGATCGGCGAAGATGGGGCCCCTTACTGGGCCATCGTACCCGAGCCGCCGCCCGAAGCCGTGCACGAAGGCCCGCTCACGGCCGAAGAGCTGGAGGACGCCCGCACGAGCTTGCCGGTGCTGCTCGCCTTCCTCTCCTTTTTCGCCGACGACGACGAGGACCCGATCGACCAAGAGCTCCAAGGCGAGTTCGCCGAGATGGCTGCCCACGTCGCGGCCCGCTTCGCCGAGGAGCCCTGGGTCATCGGCTACGAACTCTTCAACGAGCCGGTGGCCGAAGACCGCTACCTGCTCCCCTTTCACACCCGCGTGGCCGAGGCCATCCGCGCGGTCGATGCGCGGCACCTCTTGTTCTTCGAGCCCAACGCGATCCGCAACTTCAAAGACGAAGCGCCGCTCGCCTCGCAGCCCTTCCCCGATCCGGGCGGCGTGTATGCGCCGCACATGTACACGCTGATCTTCTCCGACCCAGATGACGAGCTACCCACCCTCGAAAAGGCGCGGCTCGAGCCAAACTTCGACAACGCCGTGCGCGAGGCCCAAAGCTGGCGCACGCCGCTGTTCGTGGGTGAGTGGGGGATCGGCCCCGACGGACCGAGCTCGGCGAATTACGTGCGCTGGATGTACGAGCTCTTCGACACGCACCAACTGCACGCGGCGATGTGGCTGTGGAAAGAGAACAGCCAAGGCAGCTGGGGCTTTTACGACTGGGACGAGGCCAGCGAGACCTGGACCGAGCGCCCCCAGATGGTCGCGTGGCACAGCCGCGCCTTTGTGCACGCGGTCGGCGGCGAGCCCGAGCACATGCACTACGACCCCGACGCCCCCCGCTTCGAGCTGCGCTACACCACCGAGTTCGAGGACGCCGAGACCCTCATCTACGTGCCCGAGCCCGAGCGCTTCGGCGGCGAGGCCGTAGTGCGCTGCGACGGCGAGACGGTCGAGGCCAGCCCCGACGACTTCGGCCGCCTGGCAATCGTGTGTCCCGGCGACGGGGCGCACGAGCTCGTGGTCGTCCCCGCGGGCTGAGGGGGCGAGCGGGGCTTCGGCGCACCGCCTATACTCCCCTCGTGTCCGCTGCCCACTTCCTCATGCGCTCGCCGCCGGAGCTGCGGCGGTGGGTGGAGGTGGCTTGGTATTCGAGCGGGGAGCTGGGTTTGCCGCGCGAGCGGGTGCTGCCTTCGGCCTCGACGGACATCGTGGCCAACTTGGGGGCGGACATGCGCCTGGTCGAAGGCGAGGGCTGCGCGCGGATCCGGGGGACCACGGTCACCGGTTTGCAGATGCGGCCCTTCGTGCTCGAGCACCCGGTGATTCACGAGGCCGTGGGCTTTCGCCTCACGCCTTGCGGAATCCGGGGGATCTTGGGCGTGCCGCCGGCGGCCGCGCGCGACCAGGTCGTCGATATCTCGGAGCTCCTCACCAGCAAGATCGACGCGCTCGCGCAGGCTTGCCTAAAGGTGAGTGGCGCCGAGGCTCGACTCGACGCCGGGCTCGCGTGGCTTCGACGTCAGCTTCACCTCAGCGACGCCGGCGGGGATGCCCTCGCCTACTGGACGCTGGGAAAGATCGACGCCAGCGGAGGGCTGCTCTCGATCCGCGAGCTGGTC
>JAUIJR010000535.1 GCA_030431075.1 Polyangia bacterium
GTGGGTGGAGCGGGAGGTCTTGCTCAACGCCTCGCGCGACGACCACTTTACGCTCGTCGAGCTCGACGCCCCCCATCGAAACCCGATGTTCTACATGGATGCGCTGAGCTTGGTGCCCTACATCTCACGGGACTACGCGCCCATCGAGACGCGCATCAGCGGCATCATCGACATCGCCGAGGCGACGCCGGCCTACCTGCAAGATGCCCAGACGAACCTCGCCGAGTCCTTGCCCCGCCCCTTCGTCGAGACGGCGCTGCTGCAAGCGCGTGGACTCGTCAGCTTCGTCGAAAATGACGTCCCCGCCGCGCTCGAAGGCGCGCCGCCCGAGAAGCTCGAAGCCGCCAAAAAGAGCCTGGGTCGCATGGCCGAGGCCTTGCGCGGCTACGTGAAATTCCTCGAGGCCCGCCTCGAGAAGGCCAACGACGACTACGCCCTCGGCGAGGCCAAGCTCCTGGCCATGGTCGAGGCCACCCAGGGCCTGAAGATCGACCTCGCACGACTGCGCCAGGTCGCCCAGGCCGACCTCGATCGCAACTTGGCGCTGCTCGACGAAGCCGCCAAGAAGATCGACCCCGAAAAGAGCACAGCCGAGGTCGTGGCCATGGTCGTGGCCGACAAGCCGGCCGCCGACGCCATCTTGCAGGTCGCCACCGACCAGTCGACCGAGATGCGCAAGTTCCTCGTCGACCAGAGCATCGTCTCGATCCCCTTCCCCGACGAGGCCGTGCTGCGCGAGAGCCCGCCTTTCATGCGCTGGAACGCGGCCTTCTTGGACAGCGCGGGTCCCTTCGAGACCAAGAGCTTGCCGAGCTTCTACTACATCTCACCGCCCGACCCGAGCTGGCCCGAGGCCGAGCAGCGCGCCTACATCCCGGCGACCCACGACCTGCTCTTCATCACCATCCACGAGGTCTGGCCCGGCCACTTCTTGCACGCGCTGCACATCAAAAAGCACGCCTCGGACATCGTGCGCGCCTACATGAACTACGCGATGACCGAGGGCTGGGCCCACTACACCGAAGAGATGATGATCGACGCCGGGGTCAGCGAGGACCCGAAGGTGCGCGTCGGACAGCTGATGAACGCCCTGCTTCGCAACGTGCGCTTCATGTCGGCGATCGGCCTGCACACGGGCACGATGGATGTCGCCGCCTCGGACGCGATGTTCCGCGAGAAGGCCTTTCAAGATCCGGGCAACGCCAAGCAGCAAGCGGTGCGCGGCACCTTCGACCCGATGTACCTGAGCTACACCCTGGGCAAGCTCATGATCGTGAAGCTGCACGAGGACTGGAAAGCCGCGCGCAAAGCCGCCGGCGAGCCCTACTCACTGCAGGTCTTTCACGACCAGTTCTTGAGCTACGGCGCCGCCCCGGTGCCGGTGATCCGCCGCGCGATGCTGGGGCCGGACGCGGGCCCGGCCCTTTGAGCCCAGCTCAGACTCAGGCCGCCCGATCGTCGCGGCCGGGCCGATCGAGCTCGAGCTCCCGCGTCGCCTGAAGCCCGCCGGGCCCGAGGCGTTTGGGCAGCTGCACCTCGAGCTCGCCGTCGATGAAGCGCGCCCGTGCGGCCGCCACATCGACCCCGGGGGTCGGGAAGCGGCGCTCGAAGTCCAAGTCACGGCGCGCGGCCTCGCCGAAGCAAAAGAGCGGGCGCCAAGTGCTGCGGTGATGGCCCTCGACCTCGAGGAAGCCCTCGCCGACGCGGACACGCAGCTCGTGGGGCGCGAGCTCGTGGATTTTGGCCCGCAGGCGGTACGCGGGCCCTTCGTCGACCAGCGTCAGGTTGGGGCGCGTGGGGGGCGCCGGGGGGATCAGGCCGAGCCCGCGGGGGTCGAAAGCAGGCAGGACGCGGGCGTGGAGGGTGTTTGCGGTCATTTGGGGCCTCCTGGCGGGACCTCGGGACGGTCCCGGTAAAACCTGAGACTTGCCTCAGGTTCACTGTGAACTTGAGGCATCCCTCAGGTTTTGGCAACCCACCCTTCGAGACGAAATTAAGTGAGGATTCCCTCACATTTTCGCCCGAACTCGCCCAGACCCGCCGCGAGTCGACCCGAGCCAACTCGACGCGACGACCCTCAGATCGCGTCGCTGCTGCTCTCGAAGTGGAAGCCCTGCACGACCATCGGCGGCACCACGGCCACCGTCGAGCCCCGGGTCTCCACACGCTGCGGTCGGCCCAGGGCCACCACCCGCGTCAACAAGGTCAGCGGCGAGTCGTTGTAGCGCAGGTTCTTGATCGACTTGGCCAGCTTGCCGCCTTTGATGGCGAAGGTGCCGTCGCGGGTGAGGCCGGTGGCCAAGATGCTGCGTGGCTCGAGCATGCGGTTGTACCAAAAGCGGGTCACGGCCACGCCTTTGTCGACCTTGGCCACGAGCGCCTCGAAGCTCTCGTTGCCGCCGGACAAGAACACGCTGCGGGGGTCGGGCTGCACCGGCGCCCCCGTGCTCTTCGCCCACCAGCGCGAGCGGGGCAGCGTGCGCAAGCTCCCCGCCTCGATCCAGGTCACGGCGCGCAAGGGCTGTCCTTCGCCATCGAAGCGCGCGCTCGGGTGTTTGGGATCCGCGGGGTCGCTGCGCAAGGTGATCTTCGCGTCGAACTCGCGTTGGCCGACGCGCGTCTTGCCCTCGGCCAAGCTGAACCAGCTGCGCCCTTCTTCGGCCGAGCGCGCGTCCATCGAGTAGATGAAAAAGCTCAACAAGTCCCACACCGCCTGCGCCTCGAGCACCACGGTGTAGTCGCCGGGCGCGAGCGCCTCGGGCTTGGCCGACGCCTTGGCCTTGTCGGCGGCCGCCTGCCCCAAGGCCGTGGCGTCGATGTCGGCCAGACGGTGGCTCACCCCGACCACGCGACCACTGCCGCTGCCGTCGGGGGTGCGATCGGTGACGCTGAGCGAGGCTTCGGTCGAGCGTTGGTGGACGGCCAAGCCGGCGCTGTTGACCAAGGTGCTCGCGCGCGCGTGCTGCTGCAAAAAGCCCGCGGACTGCAAGCCGGCCGCGACCGCCGGCGCGATGGCCTTTTGCACGGCGTCGACCCGCGCCGCCGCGTCCACGCGCGCGGTGTCGGCATCGTAGGCGTCGACCTCGAGGTAGCCCTCCTTTTTGGGCGGAGGGCCGAGCGGCGGCAAGAACTCCGGATCCACCGGCGAGGCCGCGGCCAGACTCTCGGCGCGTTCGACCAGGGCCCGCAAGCCGGCGGCGTCCGTCGCGTTGCCGGCGACGGTGGCCGAGCGACCTTGGCTCGAGGCGGTGACCGAGACGCGCCGCGTCTCGACCTCCCCGTTGGTCGTCACGCCGTTGTTGGCGAAGCGAGTGTTGGACTCGACGCCCTCGTCGAGGCGCAAAGACAGGTGCTCGCCCTTTTTGTGCTTCAGGGCTCCGAGGAGCAGCTTGGTGGCGCGTCGTTCGCTCAGCATGTGGACCTCTCGGCGCTCAGGCGCCCTCGCCTTTCCCGGTGTTGACGATGTTCACCTCGAAGCGCGC
>JAUIJR010000536.1 GCA_030431075.1 Polyangia bacterium
GGGTCTGGGCCCCCACGATGGCGCCGCTCCCAAAGGCGACCTCGGTCGGCGACAAGCGGGTGTAGCTCGCGCTCGCTTTCACCTGCGGCAAGAACTGGATCATCGTCTGATCCAGCGAGGCCGCGGCGGCTTTGAGCTTCGCTTCGCGCGCGCGGACGTCGAGGCTCTCGGCCACGGCCCGTTGCGCGACCTCGTCCGCGCTCAGGCCCCCGGCCTGGGTCTCGAGGGCGGCGGTGATGGGGTCTTCGTAGTCGCCGGGCGGCTCGATGCCCGACGGCGGCGCGGCGAGCACGAGGCCGACCCCGGCCAGCAAATGAGCCATCCCCATCGCGCCCGTTGATGGCACGAAGCCGCGCGGCCCGCAACGCTCGGCTCCGCCGCTCGGGGGACGGCGCTGCGCAGCGAGAGGGGCGCGAGCGCGCCGCGTCGACGCGAGCGGCTCCGGGCTGCTAGCGTGGCCGCGGACATCGACCATGCCCTTCAAACTCGAGCTCGACGCCCGCCCCCGCCGAAACCGCAAGAACGAGACCATCCGCGCGATGGTCCGCGAGACCTCGATCGGGCCCCAGCACTTCATCTACCCCCTGTTCATCCACGCCGGCGAAGGCGACATCCCCATCGACGCGATGCCGGGGCAGCGACGCTTGAGCCCGAAGGGCTTGCTCGAAGAGGTCGGGGCCGCGCGCAAAGACGGCGTGAACGCGATCGTGCTCTTCCCGGCCGAGCCCGAGTCGCACAAGACCAAGGGGGCCGAGGAGGCCTACAACGACGAGGGGCTGGTCCAAGTCAGCATCCGTCGCCTCAAGGACGCCTACCCCGACTTGGTGATCGCCACCGACGTCGCCTTGGATCCCTACAGCGCGGACGGTCACGACGGCCTGGTCGCCCCCGACGGGCGCATCCTCAACGACGAGACGGTCGAGATCCTCTGCAAGCAGGCCGTCTCCCAAGCGCGGGCCGGCGCCGACATCATCTCGCCCAGCGACATGATGGACGGACGCGTCGGGGCCATCCGCGAGGCCCTCGACGAAGAGGGCTTTAGCGAGGTCTCGATCCTCTCGTACACGGCGAAGTACGCCTCGAGCTACTACGGCCCCTTTCGCGAGGCCCTCGACTCGGCCCCCAAGGCCGGCGACAAAAAGACCTACCAGATGGATCCGGCCAACGTGCGCGAGGCCCTGCGCGAAGCGGAGCTCGACGAGGACGAGGGCGCCGACATGCTCATGGTCAAGCCGGCCGGCCCCTATCTCGACGTCATCCGGGCCCTGCGCGATCACAGCACGCTGCCGATCGCCGCGTACCAAGTCAGTGGCGAGTACGCGATGATCAAGGCGGCCGCCGAGCGCGGCTGGCTCGACGAGTCGAAGACGGCCGTCGAAGCCCTGCAAGCGATCCGTCGCGCCGGCGCGGACTTGATCTTGACCTACTACGCGCGCCAAGTGCTCGCCTGGCTGTGAGCGCGGCAAGCTAGGGTCGAACCGCCAACACCGTCAAGGCCGGTGCGCTCGACGCGTCGCAGCCGGCCGGCGGCTCGCTCGGATGCGGATCGGCGATGTGACAGTCGTGTATGGCTTCGCTCGTGTGCACGAGCGAGCCCTCACAGCTGTAGGTGTCGTAGTGCTCCTCGCTGGACGCGCTGGGGCGCTCGCACTGTCCCTGGTAAAGCCACTGTCCGTCGCTGGACCAGGTCGCCATCGGTGCGAGGTGCCCGTCGATTCCCGCGAATCGACCGATGACGCTTTCGCGTTGGGTGTCGACTTCGAGAAGTGTTCGCGCGGTGGCGCCGAGGAGCAGATGGCGACCGTCGGGAGAAAAGTCGACCGCGCCCCAATCGAAGCGGGACTCACGGAGCAGCTCTGGTGCGGCCAGTGCGTGTTGCGGGTCGTCTTGGCGTCGCACTGCCGCGGCCGCCACGAAGGTCGAAGAGTCGGCGCTGAAGGGGCCCGGACCCGACAAACCGAGAAACACCGGCGCCTGCCATACGCCGCCCGGACTCCGCTCGATCCAGTACGAGCGCGCGTTGTTGCCATCTGCGGTGGCGCAAGTCAGCGCCGTGGCGTCGGGCGCTGCCCGGCAGCCCCTCGGGTTGCCCGCTTCGTCTTGCTGCGCGTAAGTGAGCTCGAAGCGCGCGTTGGTCACCACGAGGTAGCGCTGTGCTTCGTGGGCCTCATTCATCTCAGTTCGCCGCCAGTCGGCGTAGAACACGAACTCCTCTGGACTGGAAGACACGACCTTCCAGTCACGCTGCGGCAAGTCCAGATGCGTCAAGTCGGTCGACTGCAGCTCCCCGGCTGCGTCGACTTGGACGAGGGTAGACCCCTGCAACCAGCACAGTCGGCCATCCGGGGTGCGGGACTCGGGGAGCCGCACGAACGAGCCCGGAGGAAAGTCCGAGAGCAGCAGTGGCGCTTCACCGTTCATGGGGACGCGTAGCAACTGCGTCTGCTCGCCTTGGGTGCGCACCACATCGACCGCGCTACCGTCGGACGTGAACAGGGCCGAGACGAAGCGTTGATCGGCCGCGCGTTCGATGAGTACGCGCGGAGCCTCGCGCGCCGCGAAATCGACGCGCAGCAACTCTTGGTCTTGGCTTTCATCGCCCCGGATCCCGACCACCACGAACTGGCCCGGATCGGGGCGAGGCGAAGCCTCGGCGCAGCCCGTCAATACCCAGGCGGCAACGCACGAGCTGAGCGCACGCCTGAAAGCCACGCTCAAAAGGTAGCATGCGCGCGCCAAGTACTCGCCTGGCTTTGAGCGCGCAAAAAAAGGAGGGCCCCACCTCGCGGGGGACCCTCCTTTGCAACGCGCACGCGGGGTGCTCGAGTCTGGCTCAGGGGATGTAGACGCCGCAGGGCCAGGTGGCGCCGACTTGGTGGTCACCGCCGTCCTTGAGGGTCGTGCAGGCGTCGCCGAGCAGACGCACGGTCGAGGCGTCGACCATCTCCCACTGGCTGCCGCAGTCGAGGGGCTGGCCGTCCAAGCTGACGTTGCCCGAGCAGGCCTGGCTCATGTCGACGCTGCCCTCGACCTCGAAGGTGCAGCTCACGGCCGCGGCCAAGATGGAGTCGAAGGCGTCGAAGAGCTCCACGCCCTCGAGCGCGGTGAAGTACTCGGCGTCGTCGTCGCTGGGGGCGCGGCCCAAGCCGGCGTTGGCCATGTCTTGCACGTGCCCGGCGCTGACTTGGTCACCCACCGAGATGATGCGGGTGCTGATGCCCAGACCAAAGGCATCCTCGGCGGCCGAGACGGCCAAGTCTTGCCCCTGCTGCGGGTTGGGCTGCTCGCAGGTGTCGGGCTCGCCGTCGGTGGCGAGCACGATGATCTTCTCGCCGGGCGTGGGGTCTTGGGCAAGCTTCTCGGCCACGGCGATCAAGGAGTCTCCGGTCGGCGTGTCGTTGCCCGGTGAGGCGGCCGAGAAGACCTGGTCGATGGCGTCGAAGTTGTTCAGCGAGGCCTCGACCTCGGTGAGGATCGGGC
>JAUIJR010000537.1 GCA_030431075.1 Polyangia bacterium
GCGACAACGACGGTCTGCTCGACGGGGCCGAGATCAACACGCACTCCACGGATCCGAACGACGACGACAGCGACGACGACGGCCTACTCGACGGGGCCGAGATCACGGCGATGTCGGATCCGAACGACGACGACAGCGACGACGACGGCCTGCTCGACGGGGCCGAAGTGAACATCCATGGCACCGACCCCAACTCGAGCGACACCGATGGTGACACGCTGACCGATTTGGCCGAGGTCAACGGACCCACGAGCCCCACCAACGCAGATACCGATTCGGACGGCACCAACGACAACCTCGACAACTGCCCCATCACCTCGAACATGACGCAGCTCAACACCGATGCTGCGGCCCCTGCCGTCAACGGCTTCCCCGGGGGCGACACAGCCGGCGATGCTTGTGACGACGACGACGATGCGGACGGCCTGCTCGACAGCGAAGAGGCGTTGTTGGGTTCATCGACCGTGAACGCCGACTCCGACAACGACGGCATCAACGACTTCTACGAGGTGCAGAACGTCAACACGCCCGCCGACGCGCTCAACAACTTCGACGGCATGGGGCAAGACAACTGGTTCGATCTCGACAGTGACGGCGATGGCATCTCCGACGCGGTCGAAGGCCAGACGGCCGACATTTGGTCGCCGCCCGTCGATAGCGACGGCGACGGGTCTCCCGATTTCCTCGACCTGGACAGCGACAACGACAGCTGGCCCGACGCCGAGGAGGGCGATGCGGACCCCGACGGCGACAACCTGCCCAACTACCTCGACATCGACAGCGACGACGACCTCATCTGCGACGGCACCAACGACGGCCTCAACGGAGGCACGGGGGGCGGAGGCGGCGCGGGCACGACCATGTGCACCTGCGGTGGTGGCATGGGCGGCAATGGGGGAGCCGGCGGTATGGGCTCGGTGCCCGGCGGGGCCGTCTGCTGCGTGGAGCAGCAGCCGGTGGTGAACGGCATCACCGGCAGCGACTACTACGACAACTGTCGCACCATCGCGAACTGCGATCAGGGCGACTTCGACAACAATGGCGCCGGGGACGCTTGCGTCGGCGGTGACTCCGACGGTGACGGCGTCTCCGACCCCCTCGACAACTGCCCTCAGGAACCCAACGAGTTCCAGGAGAATTGCGATCAGGCGACCGAGATGCCCCCCCTTCAGGGGGACGCCTGCGACGACGAAGACAATGACGGCCTCGTGGGCGCCATGGACCCGTGCCCCTGCGACGACATGAACACGTGTGTGGGCACCGGGGGCGGCGGTGGCGCTGGCGGCGGCGGTGGCAGCGGCGGCAGCGGCGGCGTGATGGGAACCGGTGGCATGGGCGGCGGGGCCGTGGTGAGCACGACCGGGGTTGGAGGCGGCGGCGGCGCTGGCGGCCATGGCGCCGAGCCGCCTCAGTTCGAGGGTGGCTGCGACTGTCGCGCCGCGGCGGGGGTCGACGAGCACGAGTCCCTCGGCCTCTGGGCCTTGTTTGCGCTGGTCGGCGCGGGTTGGACCCGACGCCGGCGGCGTGTCATCCCTTCGTAGAGGATACCGATATGACGCGACACGAGACCGAGCCCATCTGATCCCACACGCCTCCGGCGCGCGCGGCCCTCGCGAGGGCCGCTTCGGCGACGTTCCTCCTGCTCGCGACAGAGCTGCTCGATGAGCTCTACAGCGGGGTCGGGCCGCTGTCGGCGTCGTCCATTCGCGATAGCCTCGCGCTCGACTACACCGAGGCCGCGGCTGTGCTGCTCTTCGTACCGAGCGCGGTCGCCATGGTGGTGGAGCCCGTGCTCTTCGTGCTGGCCGATCGCCATCCACGCCGGTGGTTCCTCTCGGGTGGCGTGGCGCTCATGGCCATGGCGGCCTTCCTCGCCGCGGCGGCGAACGGGCCTTGGACGATGACGCTCGCGGTGACGCTCGGCTATCTCGGGAGCGGCAGTGGCGTCGCGCTCGCGCAGGCCACCCTCGTGGACCTTCAACCCCCGGACGTGCCCGGGGCGGCCGAGAAGGCCCTCTCCCGCTGGGCCCTCCTCGGCGAGCTGGGCGATCTGTTGGGGCCGGTGCTGATGGGGGTCCTCGCGGCCTTCTCTCTGGGCTGGCGCTCGGGCTTCGTGACCGTGGGCGTCGTCTGCGCTGCGTTGGCGGTGCTGCTCTGGCGTCCGCGGTATCCCGCGCCCGGGACGGAGGAGGACGAGGCGCAGGACGGTGTTCTCCAGCGCCTGAAAGAAGGCGTTCGGCGACCCGGGCTTCTGCGATGGCTCGGCGCGGCCGCGCTCTGCGACCTGCTCGACGACATGGTGGTGGTCTTCGCGGTGATGCACCTGCGCGACGACTTCGGCATGACGGCGCTGGCGCGCAGCGCGGTGATCGGGGCCGGGGTCGTGGGCGCCGTCTTGGGCGTCGTCGTCACCGAGCGCGTCGCTGCCCGAACCTCCGCCCGCAGGCTGCTCGGCGTGAGCTCCGTGTTCTGCGCGGTCGCCTACCTCGCTTGGATCGTGACCCCTGAGCCGTGGTTGTCGGGGCTACTCTTCGGGCTCGTGGGTTTGTTCGCGGCGCCGATGTACCCGCTCACCGTGGCGCGGGCCTACAGGGCCTGGCCCGGCAACTCCGGCGGCGTGAACGCGGTAGGGCATCTCTTCACGCCCTTGTCGCTCGCGGCGCCGGCCGTTTTGGGGCTCGTCGCCGACCGTTTCGGGCTGCCGCTCGCGCTCGGGCTGTTGCTGTTGCAGCCGGTCGGGGTAGGGCTGCTCGGTGCCGCCCTCGGGCCAGACTCAGGGCTTGGCGGTGGCGGACGGCGCGGCGCTGGGTGAGCCGCTGGGGGCCGAGCTGGGGACAGGCGCGGCGCCGGGCTTGGTGCCACCGTGACCATCGGCTGGGATGTCTTTGGCGGCATCGAAGGTGAGCTCGAGGTTGATCTCGTTGTCTTTGCCCGCCTCGACCTTCAGCTCTTTGGTGGTGGCGTTCATGTTCTTGAGCTGCGGCAACATGGCGCTCACCTTGACGGTGCCTCCGGCGGGGATCCCCTCGAGCCGGAAGGTGCCGTTCAAGTCGGTGACGGTCGCGGTCGCGTAGGGGAGGTGGAAGACGTGCGCCACCATCTGCTGTCGGCCCATCTGGTCGCGCAGCCAGTAGCGCGAGATCCCCCGGCTGAAGACCTTGATCGGTTCGCCTCCCGGCACGGCCACCACGGTCGCAGGCTGCCGCGCGCCGTCGAGGTGGGGCAGGAACTGCTTCGCGTTCATCAGGTTCTGCACCGTGAGGTGCTGGCCGTTGGTCATCACCACCGTGCGTTGCGAGAAGGCGCAGTTGGTGATGGTGATGGGAACCGCCTCCTGCTTGGGCGGGATGTACTTCTTCTCGCCGTAGTCGGTCACGGCGACCATGGCATCGGCGAGGCCACCGTCGGGACCCGTTCGGAAGAGCTTGCCGTAGGTCGCGATGGCGCCTTCACAGCCCTTCTCGTACTTGAAGGTG
>JAUIJR010000538.1 GCA_030431075.1 Polyangia bacterium
GCCCCCGCCGCCGCGCCCGCCTCCATCGGCTCGCCCAAACTCAAGCCCTCGACCCCGTCGACTTCGCCGAAGACCCCCGCCTCCGCCGCCTCGACCACGCCTTCGTCCGCGAGCTCGACGTCCGCCAAAGCCAGATCCACCGCAGCCGCGCCTCCGACCACATGGCCCTCAGCTTCGAACTCGGCCGCTGACGCGCCGCCGCCTTCCGCCGTCGAGAAAACGCCCGAATTTCGGGCGTTTTTGCCGTCTCACTGCGTGTTCGAGGGAAAAACGCCCGAATTTCGGGCGTTTTCTTCGGGGCCCGCGGCGCCGGGGCGGCGGGCGAGCCAGCGGGCGGGGCCCAAGGTGAGGGCCCACGGGAGGGTGGCGAGGGCGACGATGGTGGCGGTGCGGGGGGCGTCGTCGCCGTAGACCTCGGTGGCGAGGAGGACGGCGAGTCCGATGTTGGGCCAGGTGGTGACGATGGCGGCGCTGATGCGGTCGGGGCGATCCAAGCCGAGCGAGGCTCGGGGGCGGTCGCGGCCGACTTCGGCCTCGGAACCGCCGCCGTCGCGGCCGACTTCGGAACGGTCCGAGCCGGGCGCGGCGTCGGGGTCGTCCGGTCCAAGCGCGGCGTCGGCCCTGGCGAGCTTGTTGCCGACGCCGGCGAGGAGCCAGGCGCTCGTGGCGACGGTGGCCATGACGGCGAGGGCGGAGAAGATGGCCTTGGTGGCGAAGCTGGGGTTGTCGAAGGCGGCGACGGCGGAGCCCATGGCGCCGAAGAGCAACAAGGCGAGCACGGGGGTGGAGATGCCGGGGGCGATGGGCAGCAGGCGCTCGCGCACGCGGGGGATGGTCTTGCGCGCGAGGAGGACCAGCACGAGGGGGCCGAAGATCAACAGCCCGAGGCGCAGGGCCAAGGCGGGCACGTCGACGTGCACGCGGCCGCTGCCGAGGGCATCGAGGAGCAAGGGCAAGTACAAAGGCGTGAGCAAGGTGCTGCTCACCATGACGAACAAGGTGCGCTCGAGTCGGCCGCCGAAGAGCAGCGAGAGGGTCGGTGTCACACCGGCCGGAGGCACCGCGAACAAGATGAGCATCGCCGTCGCCACGCCTTGGGGCGCGCCGAGGAGCTCGCGGGCCAGCCACGCGGCCCCAAAGGCGATGGCCGGTCGCAAGATCAACACCACGCACATCGCCCAGGCCAAGCGGCGCGGGCGAGAGAGTTCGCCGCGCAACACCTCCAGGTCGAGGACCGCGTAGTTCAAGGCGAACATCACCGCCAAGCAGGCGAAGATCGCCGGCGCGAAGGCGGCAGCGCCCGTGGGCCAGACGAAGGCCGCCGCGACCGCGCTCGCCGTGATCAGGCCGAAGTTGGATGCGATCGCACGCGCCGCGCGCGAGGCGGGGCCAATCGCGGCGGGCGAGCTCGACATGGCGCGAGAGCGTAGCTGCGCGCAAGGCCGGCGCAAAGGCTCGCAGAGCGCCTTTTCGGGCCCGGCAAGGGCTTTTGCCTCACCGCGGGCGCTGCGCTAGGTTTCCGCCGCCCATGCTGGCCGCGATTCCATTCATTCCCACGCCGCGGATCGATCTGCCGTTCACGATTCCTTTCTTGGACGTCGATCATCTCGAGCCCTTCGGGATCATCGTGGCCATCGGCGTGCTGATCGGCATGCAGGTCTGCCTCAAGTACGCGAAGGTCAAGAACCTCGACGAGTACATGGCGCGCGACGAGATGTTTTGGATTCTCGTCTTCGGCTTCATCATCTCGCACTGGATCTCCGTCCTCTTCTACTTCCCGGAGAAGGTCGTCGAGGATCCCTGGGTTCTGCTCAAGGTCTGGAACGGCCTCTCGAGTGTGGGTGGCTTCTTCGGCGCCTTCATCGGCATGAACTGGTACCTGTGGCGGATGCGGCAGCCCGTCTTGGTCTTTGCCGACATGAACATCATGGGCTTGTTGATCGGCGAGACCTTTGGGCGTCTCGGCTGCTCGATCGTCCACGATCATCCCGGCAAGATCGTGGCCCCCGACACCTTCATGGCCATGCCCTGGGGATGCCGCTGCGAGGACGGCTGGATCCGTAGCTCCTGCTGCGTCAACGAGGTGTGGCGCTACGACCTGGGCTTGATGGAGTTCATCTTCCTGGTCGGGCTGTGCTTGTTCATCTACTTCGTCTACGACTGGAAGAAGTCCAAGCCGGGCAAGCTCACCGGCCTGGTCTCGATGACCTACGGCATCGCCCGCTTTTGCTTCGACTTCTTCCGCGAGGACGAGGTCACCCGCGGCGTGGGCGCGCCCGACATGCGCTACTTGGGCCTGACCCCGGCGCAGTACTTCTCCTTGGCCTTCGTCTTGGCCGGGGTGTGGCTGCTCTTCATCCGTAAGCCCAAGGAAAAAGACACGGACTGGGCCCTCGACAGCGACCGCATCGCCCGCGAAAAAGAGGCCGAGGCGGCCAAGGCCTCGAGCTAGGCCACTTCGGCCGACTCGCCTCATGAGTAGGCCGGGGCTGCCCTGCGAGTTGGGCAGCCCCTGATAGACTGCGCGGCAGCCATGCTCGTCGATCGCAGACTCCCCTGGCGCTCTGTCTTGACCTGGGGGGCCACCATCGTCGCGGTGGCGGCCGCCTGGGCCGCCATCGTCTTTGCCTTGCACGCGCGCTTGGGCTGGCAGTGGATCAAAGTCCCCTTCTTGCCCGTGGCCACCATCGGTACGGCCGTCGCCTTTTACGTCGGCTTCAAGAACAACTCGGCCTACGACCGCTTTTGGGAGGGCCGCAAGATCTGGGGCGGCATCGTGAACGCGAGTCGAAGCTGGGGCACGGCGGTGATGGCCTACGTCGACCCCGGTGACGAGAGCGAGCGCGCCCAGGCCATGCGACGCGAACTCATCTATCGCCAGCTCGCCTGGGTCAACGCCCTGCGCTTGCAGCTGCGCAAGAAGTCCCGCTTCTTCGACAAGCCCGCGGTCTCGACCAAGCGTCGCCTCGAACGCCACGCGGTGCACATGCGCAACGATTGGGACGCCGAGCTGCTGCCCTTTACCGGGGCCGAAGAGCTGGCGGAGGTCTCCGCCTACGCCAACCCGGCCACCCAGCTGATGAAGATCCAAGGCCGCCGCTTGGCCGAGCTCGTCCGCGAGGAGCGTCTCGATCTCTTTCGTCAGATCGATCTGATGCACCTGGTGGAGGAGATGTACACCCTGCAAGGCAAGTGCGAGCGCATCAAGAACACGCCCTTGCCGCGCCAGTACGCCGAGTTCAGCCGCATCTTCACGCGGGTGTTCTTGTTCTTGGTCCCCTTTGGACTGCTCGATGTCTTCGACGAGCAGGTCAAGGCGGCGACGAGCACGACCGAGCTTTGGACGCCCATCATCCCGATGGTCGTGGCCTCGGCCCTGGTCAGCTGGGTCTTCTTCACCATGGAAGGGATCGGCGACTCCAGCGAGGACCCCTTCGAGCGCAGCATGAACGACGTCCCG
>JAUIJR010000539.1 GCA_030431075.1 Polyangia bacterium
CGCCGTCGCCGTCGCCATCGCCGTCGCCATCACCATCGCCGTCGCCGTCGCCGTCGCCATCACCGTCGCCGTCGCCGTCGCCATCACCGTCGCCGTCTCCATCCCCATCGCCGTCCCCATCCCCATCGCCGTCGCCGTCGCCATCGCCATCACCATCACCCTCACCGCTCGTGAAGCTGCTGCCGACCTCGCTGACGCCTTCTTCGGCGAAGCCGGATTCCTCGGAGGCCTCGGAGGCCTCGGCTTCGGACGCGGCATCGCCGTCGCCGGAGTCGTTGCTGCCGGGGCCGCAAGCGAGGGCCAAGGCGGCGAGGGGGGCGAATGCATATCTCATGGGCAGCTGGAATGAGGAGGGTAGCGCCGCTTGATCTCTCGGCGCCAGCTTTCTACCGTCCGGGGGATGGCGGATCCGGCGATCGGGTGGGCAGGCGCGCCGCGGGCCTTGTTTGGGCAGCTGCCCGAGCTTTGGCGTGCCTTCTTGGTCGCGTTGATGATCGCCTGTTTGTTGGTGCCGCTGCCGCAGGGGCTCGTCGACATCTTGTTGTCGGGGAGCTTGGCCTTTTCGCTGCTCTTGTTCGTCGCCGCCTTGGGCTCGCGCGATCCGGTGCGCTTTAGCGTCTTTCCGCAGCTATTGTTGTTGGTCACCAGCTTTCGCCTCGTGCTCAATACGGCCACGACACGATTGATCTTGGGCGAGGGGGATGCCGGTCGGGTCATCGATGCTTTTGCGGGCTTCGTCACGCGGGGGGACCTGGTCGTCGGCCTCGTGATGTTCGGCATCGTGACCGCGATTCAGTATCTGGTCATCGCCCGGGGCACCGAGCGCGTGGCCGAGGTCGGTGCGCGCTTTGCCTTGGACGGCATGCCGGGGCGCCAAGCCGCCATAGAGGCCGACTTGCGCGCGGGCTTCATCTCACCGGCCGAGGCCGCGCGGCGAAGGGCTGAGCTCGACGCGCGCTCCGAGCTGCACGGCAACATGGACGGTGCGGCCAAGTTCGTGCGCCAAGATGCGCTCGTCGGCCTGCTGATCGTCGGCATCAACCTCGTCGGCGGGATCGGGATCGGCGTCGTGCGGCAGGGGATGGGGATCGGCGAGGCCTTGGACCTCTACGGGCGCTTGGCCGTGGGTGATGGCCTGCTCAGCCAGATCCCGGCCGTGCTCGTGAGCTTGGCGGCGGGCGTCTTGGTCGCCCGCGTCGACGACCGACGCTTGGGGGCGCGCCAAAGCTGGTTCGAGCCGGCGATGTTGGTGGTGCCCGCGGCCTTGCTGCTGGGGGTGGCCTTCGTGCCCGGGATGCCGAGCTTGGCCTTCTCTTTGGTCGGCGGGGGCTTGTTGGTGGCGGCGGTGGCCATGACGGCCCGTCGCCCGGCGCAGACGAGCCGGGGCCGCGAAGGCTTGCAGCTGCGGGTTCCGGCCGGCAAAGCCGAAGATCCGGCCTTGGCCGCCGAGCTTCGCGTGGTGATGGCCCAGGCGAGCGAGAACCTGGGGCTGGACCTTCCGCCACTCGAGATCGAGGGGCACGAGGCGGCGGCGCTCGAGCTGCGCTTGGGTGACCGCTTGTTGATGCGCGAGCCCATGACGGCCGGGGGCACGGTGGCCTTGCAGCTCTTTCGGGCGGTGACGCGCGCGGGGGAGCACTTCGTGGATCTGGAGCGCATCGAAGCTTGGCTCGAAGCGGAGCGCCGCGTGCGACCCGCGTCGGTGCGCGGTGCCTTGGCGCATCTTTCGGCGCGCGAGATCTTGGCCTTGGTGCGCGGGCTTTTGCGTGACGGGATCCCTTTGCCGCACCCGCGCGAGTTGATCGCAGCGGTCGCCGAGGATGCGCGCTTTGGTGAGCAAGGCGAGCGCGAGCGCTGGCCCGAGCTCTTGCGCACGGCCTTGGCATCGACTTGGGTGCACGACCTGGTCGATGCGCACCGCGGGCAGGCCAAAGCGTCTTTTGTTCGGGCGACGCCGGATCTCGAGCTCGCCTTCGAAGCGCACGCGCGCAAAGAGGACGGACGCTGGCGACCCAAGCTCTCGCTCGCGCGGCGCCAAGCGGTGGGCAGTCAGATGCTCGAGGGTCGTGAGCGCGCCATCGTCGTCACGCGTGCTTCGGTGCGCGCGGCCGCGGCCGCCTTTTTCGAGGGGCAGTCCCCGCGGGTGCCGGTGCTCTCGCGCGAAGAGTTGGAGCGCGCGGGGCTCAGCGTGGATGGGGCGGCGGCCGTGGATGAGGCGGCTTTTGATGCGGCGGGGGTGTAGGGGCTGGCCGATCGGCCAGCGTCGGACGCGGGGAGGGTGCAGTAGAACCGATGCTGGGGCGCCGCGTTGTTCGGCCGGCCGGTGAAAGAGATGACGATGTCCAAGGGCCGTCGACGCGTGCTGTTCGTCGCCTCACTGATCGCGGTGGGGTCCCTGATCTGGGGCTGGCGAAGCGGTGCCTTTTGGGATCGGAGTTGGCGCCCCGCCGACTCGCTCGGGGCGAAGGACCCGGGGCGATCGGCGGCGAAGCGCGACGAAACGCGCGTGTTCGAGGCCCACCGCAAAGCCGACGCGGCGAACTTGCTGCGCGAAGAATGGTCCTTGGATGGGCCCCCTTCGGCGGCCGTACTGACGGCGCTCGAGCAGGCCAAGCCCCTGGCCAAGCTCGCGGTGGATGCGTCGCCCTCGACTTTGGGGGTGGTCCTGTCTTTGGCGGACCCGAGCGAGAACGGCGAGCACTACGCCCAATGCGGCCCCGTCTACGCCCCGGGCGAGGGCAGCTGCCACCTGACGGTGACGACGGTGCTGGGGCCGGCCGAAGACGGGGCCTTTAGCGTGGTTCGCTACGCACGCGCCGAGGTCCACGCCGAGTCGGCGCCGGGCTGCCGCCAGTACGCCGCCTGCTTGTCCCGCGAGATGTTGGGCCGCCTGCACCCAGCCCTCGACGCCGGCGAAGACCTGATGGCCACGCAGCAGACCTTCACCGCCGGACCTTGGGCGGCGCGCATGGAGCTCGACCCGACTGCCCTCGAGCAGTGCATCGCGCTCTACCGCGAACAGGTCGACGCTGCCAAGGCGATGGCCGACGCACCGCCCGCCGACATGCCGGACTTCGAGTTCGTCGCCGGGTTGATGGAGTTGCAGCTGGCCTACTGCGAGGCGCAGCTGGAGGCGTTGGGGTAGGGCGGGTCGCTTGGGTGGCCGTCGACGCGGCGGCCTTCGACGCAGCTCGAGTGCGTCAGACGTCGGGCCCCCGGCCTCCTCACGCCTGCAACAAGAGATCCCAATGCACCTCGGCCCCCACGGGCTGGAGGTTCTCGGGCGCTTCACTCCCGCCCAGGGCGAGCATGGGGACGAAGCCGAGGATCTGTTGGGGGCCGAGCTCGCCGGCGTGGTCGAGGCCGGCGTGGAAGAGGGGGCGTTGGAGGATCTGGTCGATGAAGTCGGGTTCTTCGAGGATGGCGAGGAACTGGTCCATCGAGTGGGCGAGGACGTC
>JAUIJR010000540.1 GCA_030431075.1 Polyangia bacterium
TCGTCGCCACGCATGGCGGCCAGGGCATCGGCCTCGGTGGCCGCGTCGAAGGCGGTCTGGCAGTAGTAAAGCGCGTTGTCGACGTAGACCCAGTCGAAGCGGCTCCAGGCGTCGGGCGCGAAGGCGTGGTCGGGGCCGTTGGCCGCGATGGCGTACTGGGCTTGCGAGTCGAACTGGCTGATCGCGTAGTCCTGGCTGTCTTGCGTCCAGGTCGCGGCCGAGACCTGGTGCGTGCTCTCCCACTCGTCGACGTACATGCCATCGATCTCGAGCTTGCCCTCGGCCAGGCGGGTCCAGGCGAACATGCCGCCGCAGCCGCCGGTGGCCGGATCGCTCGCGTCGGCCGGCGTGGCCGCGAGGGCAGCCGCCTCGTCGTCGAGGTCGAAGGCGCTTTGGCAGTAGTAGAGATCGTTGCCGGCGTAGGTGAAGTCGAAGCGGCTCCACTTTTCGGGACCGAACTCGTTGCTCGCGTCGCCTTGGGCCACGAGCCAGCCGCCCGCGTTGTCGAAGACGCTGATGGTCTGGCCGCCGGTATCGCTCTCCCAGCGGGTGTCGGTGATGGTGTGGGTGGTGCCCCACTCGTCGGTGTAGCTGCCGCCGAGCTTGAGCAGGCCGGCATCGCCGTCGCCGTCGCCGTCGCCGTCGCCGGTCTCGCCTTCACTTTCGCTGCCGGTCTCGTCGTCGCCGTCGAGGCCAGCGTCGTCGGCACAAGCACTCATCATCGTGAGCGCGGCGCCGAGGGTCCACAGGAGGGTGTTTTGTTTCGTGTTTTGTCGGGTCATGTCGTCTCGTCGTTTCGAAACGAGACCCGTGGGGGGCGCAAACGCCTATGAATCGGACCGCAGACGCGGGGAGTTCCGACCCACAACCTCCCCACGAGGTCGTCGATGGGTCCGTCGCCCGAAGGCGACGACCTCGGCAGGTCTTCGGACTCGTGGGTCATCCTCCTCCCGTCGCTTCCCAGCTTTCGCCAGTGCATTTGACGGGGCTCGTCGCCACTCACCGCTGCGGGGGCAGTGCCGGCATCTCACCGGCTTCCCTTTTTCTCCGCACCGAAGCGCGGACCGAGGCAGCGCGGGGTTAGCCCGGAGGAAGGCCGGCGGTCAAGACGAGAGGGGCGCGCGAACTCACCGCCGGGCTACCAGCCGGCGGGGATGTCCATGCGCAGGCAGTTGATGGTGCGCGGGTGCCACGCACGCGACCAGGCCGCGCGTCGTGGCGCCGCGGGGGATCCCTCGACGAGGCCTTCGTCGGTGGACCAGTCGGGCCGCTGCCCGGGCTCGAGGCGGTGCAGCCCACTTTGCCAGGGGCCGATGATGTAGGTGTGGCCGGCGGCCGGGCGTCCGAACCAGTCGACCAAGCGCATGGCGAAGTCGTGACCCGCGTCGGCGCCGAAGGTCTCACAGCTGCGAAACCACCAGCGAGCCTCGGGGTTCATCCGCTCACGGATCGCTTCGAGCTTGGGGTGAAGCGGGTGTCCCGAGGAGAGGGCGCCGGCATCGAGGATGTCGTCGTCGATGTAGATGCGCCCCCACTTACCGTGCCCCCAAAACTGGATCTCGGCGATGGGGGCGTCGGCGTCGGTGGAGGCGAGCCAGTCCAGGGCCGAGGCCCAGTCGCGCGCGCCGTAGGCCGCGTCGAGCCGGCCGCGTACACGCGCGATCAGTGCGCCCGCCACCCAACTTTGGGTCAAGAAGGGCGGCCGCGTGCAGGTGCGGTCGTAGACGAGCAGTCGGCGGCCGGCGGCCATGCGGGCAGTGTAGATCGAGGAAGCCAGCGCGCCGCCTCGGGGTTGCCGGGGCGTGCGAGACTGTGCGTGTGGCCTGGCCAGACGCAGTCCGTCGCGAGCTCGAGCGGCAGCTGGGGGCGGAGCTTGGGTCCGCGCTCGAAGTGGCGAGCTTGCGGGAGCGTAGCGAGGCGGGCGGGGCCACCTGGCGGGTGGGCGATGGCGCCGGCCGACATGCCGCCGTGGTTCTGCGCCGCTTCGGTCCGGGGCGTGGGCATACGCAGGCGGCTGCGGCGTACGCGAGCTGGGGGATCGGTGGCGAGCTCGCGCCCGCGCGTCTGGCCGAGCTGCGACCCGCGAGTAGCGAGTCCGTGTGGTGGATCGAGCGCTGGGTCGAGGGCCGAACCGGCGCCGGAGAGGTCGAGGCCGTCGCCGCGGCCTTGGCTCGACTGCACCAGCGCGCCATCGCCCGCGAGGACCCCCTGTCGCTCGCATCGGCGTGGCGGCAACGCATTGCGGCCCTGCATGAGTGGCTCGCGCTGGACTTCTCCGCGGCCGAGGTGGACCACCTGACCCAGCTCGCCCACGCGTGCCTGCCGGCCGAGGATCGCCAGCGAGTGGCGAGTCACCGAGACCTCGATCCGGGCAACTGGGTCTGCGACGGCGCGGGCCGGATCTGGTTCATCGACTTCGAGCACGCCCGGCCGGATGGAGCAGCGGTCGACCTCGCGGCGCTGCGCCGTTGGGCCCAAGGCGAGGGCGGCGCCGCGGGAACACGACGATGGGGCGCGGCGCAATTGGCCTATGAGCGATCCGGCGGAGAGCCGCTGCCGCCGGCCGAACTCGACGGGGCGGATCTACTGTGGGCCTTGCACACCTTGCGATGGAGCAGGGGGCGGCAAGTCGAGTTGCCACCTAGTGTCGAAACGCGCGTTCGCGCCGCCCGCAAGATGCTTGGGCGCTGGTTGGGCCCAGCCGGTTCGTAGGCCAGCCCACAAAAAGCCGGCAGCGCGCACGGCCGCGGTCGCCACACGCGAGCTTTGGTAGGGCTGACGAGCCTCCGCAAAACAGCCGAACTTCGTGATCTGGGATACCGCGAAGCCCGTAACTTGGTGTGTTGTAATCGTAAGCCGAGCGCCTAGGATTGCGCTGCAGACTTCAGGACTTCGACCATGTTGCGCCAACGCCACGTACTTTCCCTACTTTGCATCTTGCCGCTGACCGCCTGCGGAGACGACGAGCCCTCCGCCGAAAGCACGACTTTCGCGTCGATGGATGAGAGCGGCGAGACCGAGTCCGGCGAGGCGACCGAAGAGTCGTCGACGACGATGTCCGAGACGGGCGATGGAGACGGAGATGGAGACGGCGATGGTGATGGAGACGGCGACGGAGATGGTGATGGAGACGGAGATGGCGACGGCGATGGAGATGGAGATGGAGATGGCGATGGAGATGGAGATGGCGATGGAGATGGAGATGGAGATGGAGATGGCGATGGAGATGGCGATGGAGATGGCGACGGCGACGGAGATGGAGATGGAGATGGAGATGGAGATGGAGATGGCGATGGAGATGGCGATGGCGATGGAGACGGCGATGGCGATGGCGACGGCGACGGCGATGGAGACGGCGATGGCACGACCGACGGCTCCTGCTTCCAGCAAGACTTCACGGTCAACCCGATCGAGCCCAACGTCATGTTCGTGCTCGACAAGTCGAACTCG
>JAUIJR010000541.1 GCA_030431075.1 Polyangia bacterium
GGTCGACCCCGGTGAGCTGACGGGCCTCTTCTTCGTTGATGATCAGCACGTCGACCTTGGCCAAGACCGCCTTGAGGTCGTCCGAGGCGATGTCGATCCACAGGTTCATCGTGTCGAGGCCGACCAGCTGCGGACGCTCGGCCATCTGGTCGAGCACCTGCATTTGCAAGCTCGGCTGGATGTTGGCCAAAAAGAGCACCTTCGCGTTGCGGTAGGCCTCGGGCATCTTGGGGGCGAAACTCTCGAAGCAGTTCAGGTGGGTCTCGAGGGTGTCGCGGTCGTTCATGTTCTCGTGGTAGCGGCCCTTCCAGCGGAAGGTCTTGCCGTCGGGCACGACTTCGAGTCCGGTGAGGTCGACACCCGCCTTCTCGAGATCGGCGATGGCGTGCGGCGGGAAGTCGTTGCCGACCACGCCGACCAGCCCAGTCTTGGCGTGGTAGGCCGAGGACATGGCGAAGTAGGTCGCGCTGCCGCCGACCGAGGACTCCCGCTCGGCTTTGGGGGTGATGATCCAGTCGACGGCGACGCTGCCGACCACGACGAGTTCGGGACTTTCACTCATGCCTTGGCTTCCAAGTGCCGCCCTTCACCCCAAGTAGTGCCCGACGATCAGGTCGAGGCGTTGGCGGGTGACGGCGGGAATTTTTTCGGGGGCGGTGACGACGGCGTGCTCCAGCGCGCGCGGCCATGGCAAGGCTTCGCAGCGCTCGGGCATGCGCGCGGCCACGGCCGCGACCGAGGCGCGGGCAAGCTCGGCGTTGGCGGCCATTACCGCCATCACGGCGTCGACGGTGACTGCCTCTTCGCTTTGGTGCCAGCAGTCGTAGTCGGTGGACATGGCCAGCAAGGCGTAGGCGATCTCGGCTTCGCGGGCGAGCTTGGCCTCGGGCAGCGCCGTCATGCCGATGACCTTGGCGCCCCAGCTCCGGTAGAGCTCGGACTCGGCGCGCGTCGAGAAGGCGGGACCTTCCATCACGATGCAGGTGCCGCCCTCGTGGACCCTCGTCTTGCCCGCCGCGCAGGCACGTACGGCCTCGCCCACCAAGGCGCGAAAGTCCGGCGAGGTCGGCTCGCCAAAGGGCACGTGGGCCACACAGCCGGCGCCGAAAAAGCTGCTCTCGCGGGCCTTGGTGCGATCGATGAACTGATCGGGCAAGACCATGTGCCCCGGCGCCACCGCCTCGTCGAGCGACCCCACGGCCGACACGCTCAGCAGGTGGGTGACGCCCAGCTGCTTGAAGCCGTGAATATTCGCGCGGTAGTTGATCTCGCTGGGCGAGAGCACGTGGCCCTTGCCGTGGCGGGGCAAGAACACGCAGCGCAAGGGCGGCGCGCCTTCGCGGGCGAGTTCACCGAGGGTGTAGGCACCCGAGGGCGGACCGAAGGGGGTCTCGACCGCCTCGCTGCGGGTGTTCTCGAGGCCCTCGATGGCGTACAGGCCGGATCCTCCGACGACCCCCAAGACGATCTGGTCGCGGGCTCGAGCGGACGCGGGATGCACCTTCGACACGGCGGCGGCAGCATACATCTCGTGCGCAGGCGCGGCGACCGCTGGCCCGACTCAGGCCGCGCGCAAACACACGCGCCCCGGCCCTCAGCGGGCCAAGAACACCAAGAGGACGAAGCGCTGCCCATCGGGCGTACGCGCGATCCCGTAGCCGACCTTTTGGCCGCGCGCTTGGGTCAGCGCTCGGCGTCCAAGGACGACGCCAACCGTCGCAACTCGTCCACGTGAGCTGCGAGCTGCGCATGGGCGCTACGTGCGGCATCGTGCTCGGCCGGATCCCGGACATGCGCGGCCTTCGGCCGCGTGGAGCTCGCTCCGCTTTGTTCGAGCAAGGCGAGCTCCTTTTCGTGAGCGTCGATCGCACCTTCGTGGCGACCGATGGCTGCTTCGTTCGCGCGAATCGCAGCTTGCAGTGATCTTTCGATCTCCCCGAGCAGGCCCGGGATCTGTTCGCGCCAGCCGGTCATCTCGGCTTGCCAGACCCGGTGCTCGGCTTGCCAGGCCGGGTGCTCTTCGTGGGGACCTTTGCGTCGTTGTTCGCTCATCTCAGCTTCCTTCGTTGCGGACGACCTCTCGGTGTCCCATGAACGTCAAAACACGACCTTCCGGCCGCCGTGTTCATTGAACACCTCCTCACACATGACCTCGAGTTCGGCATCGTCGGTTTCGACCGCGACCAGAACTCGACCGGCCTCGACCTCCGCCGCCAGCGCGCGCATGTGTTTCTCGGGCTCGTCGGAGCCCGCAATACCTCCCAGCAGTCCGCCGTACATGGCCATCGCCCCCCCGCCGAGGGCCACAGCGGCGAGCGGCCCCAGGCCGACGAGGCCACCGCCGAGCGCACCGAGCCCGCCGAGCGCGGCACCGATGCTTCCGGCAACGAGCGCCCCTTGTTTCGCGCCTTCACTTCCGGCCCGCTCGCCTCGAGGCAGCAAGGACTCGTCGACATGGCGTTCATGCAAGATGGCGCTGCAATGCTCGTTCGCACAGCCTCGTTCTTGCACCGCCTCGTAGGCCTTGGCCGCTTGCGTGGCGTCTTCGAAGATGGCGTAGACATGCTGGACCTTGGACATCGGTTCGTTCTCCCACTCGGTGAGTTCTCGCGGGCTCATTTTTTGCCAGCCCGACGTGCGGCCATTATGCTACCCGCGAAAGAATGACACCAGCGCGCGCGCTGCCTTCCTCAACGCCGGGTCACGCAAACCATGCCGGCCCTCAGCGGGCCAAGAACACCAAGAGGACGAAGCGCTGCCCATCGGGCGTACGCGCGATCCCGTAGCCCACCTTTTGGCCGCGCGCTTGCGTCCACAGATCCAGATCGGCCAGCGCGCGGAAGCTCGCGGACTCGACTTGGTGCTGGACCATGCTCGTGTAGCCCAAGCCGAAGACCTGCGAGCGGAGCTCTTCTTCGCCGAAGGCCAGCTTGCCGCGCGCCATGGCCTCGGCTTGCGACTGCGCGACCCGACTCAAGCGAGGGTCCCAGGCGACGGGCGTCTCGCCGCGCTTGTTCAGACTTTGGTCGACCATCTCGCGCAAGCCCGAGACCGGATCGGGCGGTGCGTCTGCGCCGGGCTTGGTGATGAATTTTTGGGTCAAGAAGATCGGGCGTGGCGCGTCGGGTCCCGTGCCCTCGGGCTCGCCGTAGACCACGCCAATGCCCACGTGCGTCACGTCCTCGGCCAGGACGTTCGCGCGGTGACCCGGGCTGTTCATCAAGCTCAGATGGATCGACCGGGGGCCGTAGCCGCGGCCGATGTTCTCGCGCACCACCGCGCTGGCGATGCCGGCCTTGCGCACGCGCTGGGCCGCGTCGCCGGTGCGGGGGGAGACGTGCCCGACGAAGTTGCTGCGCACCATGTCCGCGCTGTGCGAGCGCGCGACCCGAGCCAGCGGCTCGTCCCAGACCAGCGCGGGCAGGCCGGCCGCCTCGCGGGCCTCGT
>JAUIJR010000542.1 GCA_030431075.1 Polyangia bacterium
CCCGTGACCTGCGCGCCTTCGCTGACCAGGCCGGCCAACCAAGCGGCGAAGTTGAGAGGCCCGACGTTGCCTTCGACGAGGTCGAGGCCGACCCAGATCTTGCGTAAGGGATCGCTCATGAGATCGGAGTCATCCTACTTGCTTTGACCGCGATGCGCTCGCGGACCCTCGGCTCGCCGGCCGCAGGCATTGCGCGTGCGTCCGGCGCGTCAGGTCTTAGCTTGGGGCCGTGGACACGCAGATCTCCGAGTTCATGAGCGGGCCCGTACACACCATCGGCGACGACCAGCCCTGCGCGATGGCCCGCCAACGCATGCAAGCGCACGAGGTCCGACACCTGGTGGTGCTGCGTGGCGGCCACGTGGTGGGGATCCTCAGCGACCGCGACTTGGCCCTGGTCGAGGGGGTGATGCCCGGACAAGCAGCGGAGGTGCCGGTCGACGAGGTGATGTCCACGCCCCCCTACGTGGTCGCTCCCGAGTTCGCCGCCGCGAGCACCCTCGATCACATGGCGCAGCAACGCCTCGGCGCCGCGGTCGTCGTCCACCAAGGCAAGCCCGTCGGCATCTTCACCACGACCGACGCGGTGCGGATCTTGGCCGCGAAACTCGGCGGGGCCTGAGGGCGCCGCTCAGTCGGGCTTGCACGCCCCGGGCAAGGTCGCGTCCGAGCGCAAGGTCGGCTCCGAGAAGTAGACCAAGGCGCGCATGGCATCGACGGCGGTGAAGATGCCCTCGCACTTGGTGGGCTTTTCGCGGCCGACGACGACCACGCAACCGTAGCGCTCGCTCGCCATCACACCCGCGATCACGTCGATCCGCGCTTCGGGGCCGCAGGTGAACACGTCCTCGTTCATCGCATCCCCGACGCACATCTCGGCCGCCCGTTCGGGGGAGGTCGCCTCGACGACCGCGATGTCGCGTTGGGTCACGACGCCGACCAGGTGCCCGTCTTTCACCACCGGCAGGTGACGGATGTCGTGTCGGAACATCCGCTCGCGCGCGTCGGCCAAGCTCAGGTCTGGCGCGATCACCAGCGGGGTCGGGGTCATGAAATCGCAGATCCGGAATTTGGTGTCGTGGGCCATGGGCGTGCGTCGTCGCGTGGACGTGCCCCATCGTGAGCGTTTCTCGGGCCGAGCCAACTCGCAATTTCTGCGCCCGGTCGTCCCCTGCCGCAGCGCGTCGCCCCGGGGCAAAAGCTCAGCGATAGCCCGCCGCCTGCAGCTCGAACAGGCGCGCGTAGCGACCGCCGGCGGCCGTCAGCGACTCGTGCGTGCCCGACTCGAGCACGCGGCCCCCGTCGAGCACCACGATGTGGTCGGCCATGCGCACCGTCGAAAAGCGGTGGCTGATCAAGATGGTCATCTTGTCCGTGGCCGTGGCGCTCACGTGCTCGAAGACCTGCGCTTCGGCCTCGGCGTCGAGGGCCGCGGTCGGCTCGTCGAGCACCAAGATGTCGGCCCCTTCGCGCATGAAGGCGCGGGAGAGGGCGACCTTTTGCCACTGGCCGCCGCTGAGCTCGCGCCCATCGGCGAACCAGCGGCCGAGCTGGGTGCCGTAGCGCGCCTCGAAATCGTCGATGAAGGGCGCAGCCAGGCCTCGCTCGGCCGCGCGCTCCCAACCGGCTTCGTCGTCGAAACGCGCAACGTCTCCGGCGCCGACGTTCTCGCCCACCGTGAGCTGGTAGCGGCTGAAGTCTTGGAAGACGACGGCCACACGGCGGCGTAGGGTCTCGGGATCCCACTTGCGCAAGTCGAGACCGTCGAGGGTGATGATGCCCTCGCTCGGCGCGTACAAGCGGGTGAGCAGCTTGATCAGGGTGGTCTTGCCGCTGCCGTTCTCGCCGACGAGCGCGAGCGCCTTGCCCGGCTGCAGGTGCAAGTCCACGCCTTGCAAGGCGGGCTGAGTCGCGCCGGGATAGGTGAAGCTCACCCCCTCGAAGCGGATCCCGTCCCCCGGTGTGGGGCCCTCGGTGGACTCACCCTCGAGCGTGGGTGTCGGCTGCTCGAGGTACTCGTAGAGGTTCGAGAGGTACAAGTTGTCCTCGTACATCCCACCGATGGCGCTGAGGCTGGCCGCGACCGAGCTTTGCCCCTGCTTGAAGACCATCAGGTACATGGTCATCTCGCCGAGGGTGATCTGTCGGTGAATGGCCGCCCACGCGATCCACACGTACGCGCCGTAAAAGGACAGCGTCGCCACCAGGCCCAGGCCCCAACCCCACGCGCCGCGGCGCAGGGTCAAGCGGCGGTCTTCGGCGAAGAGCAGCGCGAAGATGTCGCGATAGCGCTGCATGAAGAGGCTGCCCAGACCGTAGAGCTGGACCTCTTTCGCGTAGTCCTCGCGCGCGAGCACCGTCTCCAGATACATCTGCTTGCGCGTCTCGGGGCTACGCCAGCGAAAGAGGCGAAAGGCGTCGCCGGAGAACTTGGCCTCGGCGATGAAGGCCGGCAGCCCGCCGAGCACCAACACCAAGACGGCCCACGGCGAGAAGGCCAGCAGCAAGACGGCGTAGCTCACCAAGGAGATCGCGTTTTGGCCGAGGCCGAAGGTGCGCGTGACCAAGGAGAGCGGGCGCTGACTCGCTTGGCGTCGCGCCCGGGTGAGCTTGTCGTAGAACTCGCTGTCTTCGAACTGCGCGAGCGACAAGCTGCGCGCCTTTTCGAGGATCATCACGTTGACGCGGTGGCCGAGCTTGGCGCGCAACAAGGAGCGACACACGTCGATGCCGCGCTGGCCCGCGCTCAGGGCCACCATGATCCCGCCTTCGAGGGCGACCCAGGCGAAGACCGGACGCGGATCCGGCAGCTCGGTGGCCGCGGCCGTGACCACGGCGTCGACGATCTTCTGACCCACCCACGCCGCGGCGGCCGGGGCCAAGCCGGCGAGCAAGGTCAGGGCCAAGAAGGTCAGCGTGAGCGCACGACTCGTCGTCCACACCAAGCCGATCGCACGACGGCTGTAGCGAAAGACGCTGAAGAAGTGGCGAAGCCCCGCCCCTTCGTCGGGCGGTGGCCCCGCGTGCGGGTGGGCGGCCACGACCGAGAGTGTCGCCGGGGCTGCGTCGACGCAAGCGCTCGAAGGGGCAGTCGCCGCCGCCGCGGGGGGCCTGAACACCCACTCCAAAGGAGGGGGCTCAGTCGGGTGGCGCGACGGCGGGGCGAAGATCTGCGGCCAAGAAGTCGCCGGCATCGGGGGGCGAGGCCGAGATCTCGAGGGCCGCGAGGGCCTCGCCGAGCTGATCGGCCGGCGCGAGATCGAAGCGCAAGGGCGCGCCGGTGTGCGGGTGACGAAGGCGGAGCGACCAAGCGTGCAAGGCCAAACGATGCAGGTCGAAGCGCGTGCGAAAGTCGCGATTGACCCGGCCGTCGCCATAGCGCACGTCGCCGACGATCGGATGCGAGAGGTGTTTGAGGTGGCGTCGGAGCTGA
>JAUIJR010000543.1 GCA_030431075.1 Polyangia bacterium
AGCCACAGCCCCACGGCCAGCAGGGCGCTCGCCCGCAGCACCCGGGGCCCGCGAACCACCGCGAAGACCACTCCGACCAAGGCGAGGTAGCCGACGGCGGGCGGCATGCGCTGCGCCCAGTGTCCCTCGCCGAGCCAGCTCAGCAGCTGGCGGCTGGGGGCGAAGAGCCAGCCGTAGCTCGCCATCCACGCCCGGTGCTCGAGCATGGGGAGCAGCCACCACGCGGCCAAGGCAAAGGCGAGGAGCGCGACGATCACCCCACGGGCGACGAACTCGCCGAAGCCTTCGCGTCGCGCCACGAAGACCAGCCACACCAGGCCGCCCAAGACCGCGACGGGCAGGGCCATGGGATGCGCCAAGAAGGCAGCGGCGAAGGCGAGGGCCGCGAGCAGGGGGCGGGCCGGGCCGGGTTGTTTGTCGGCCACCGTCGCCGGTCGCTCGCCGATGAGGGCGAAGCCCAGCCAACAAAGCGAGGTCGAGAGCACCTGCGGCCACACGCCGAACTCGACCGTGTACATCCAGCCGCCTTCGCGGGTGAAGCCGGGGTCGAGCATGGCGAGCGCGCCTGCGGCCGCGCCGATCCAGGGGTCGAGTCCAAAGCGCCGCGCGACGACTATGGCCGCCCAGCCCTGCAAACAAAAGGCGGCGGCAAAGGTCCAGGCGTAGGCCGAGCTCCACGAGGCGCTGCCCAAGCTCAGCGCGCGCAGGGCCACGACCCCCATGTCGCCGAGCGGGGGATAGAGCTCTCCGATGGGCGCGCCGAAGAACCACGCCCAGCTCCAGCCGCGCAGCTGACCTTGGGCGAGCAGCTCGGCCCACAGCTCGACGCGCGCGAGGTGGACGAGGTGGTCGGCGCTGCGGGGCGCGGCGCCAAAGGGGACCGGCCACAACAGGCCAAAGCCCAGCAAGGTGACGGCGACAAAGGGGGCCCAGCTGCGCCAGCGCGCGGGCGCGGCCCCGGCGGTCTCAGCCAAGGGGCTCCCCGAGCAGAATCGTCCACGGCACCGGGGTGCGCATCTCGAGCAGGCGCAGCTGCGAGGCGGCCAGCTGGCGAAGGTCGCGGCGACCGAAGTGCTGGATGTGCCCGGGCGTGTTGCCCAAGCGGCTCCAGTACTTGCCGCGGGCCATGTTCATCGCGCGCCACACCGGCTCCCAGGGGGTGCTGATCAACACGCGGCGTCGCGCCACGCGGGCGAGCTCGGCCAGCCCGCGCGCCGGGTCTTCGAGGTGCTCGAGCACTTCGCAGCAGACCACGGTGTCGAAGCTGTCGCGCTCGAAGGGGAGTTCGTAGGCCGAGGCCTCGCGGGTCTCGATGAACTCGTCGAGCTGCGGATCGATGCGCTCGAGGCTCAGATCCGTGGCCACGAAACGATCCGGGCGACGGGTGCTCACGAGGTGGGCGGCCAAGCGGCCCTCGCCGCAGCCGACCTCGAGCACCTCGCGGGGCTCGGCGGCGACATAGAGCTCGCTCACCGCGTCCAAGAAGCCCTGCATCAGCCAGCGGGCGATCGGGTTTTTGGTGCCGTACTTGTCGTAGGCGTTCCCGACCACGTTCGCTTCGGCCGCGCTCATGTTCGGAGCTCCTCGGCCGGGGTCTCGGGCTCACCGCGACGCACCGAGACCTGCTGCGAGGTGGACCAGGCGCGCGCGTGGGTGTGGACGATGCCGTCGTGCTCACGCTCGCCGCGCAGGGCCGAGACCTCGGCGTCGAGTCGGCGCACGCGGTGCAAGATCTCCTCGCTCAGGCGGCGGTTGGTGGCGAGCAAGTCGGCGACCAAGGCGAGCAGCCCGACCAAAAATGAGAGCACCACGCCCCCGATCCCGAGCTGCAGCGACTGCATGTGCGAGCTCGTCGTCGGGTCTTGCAGGTAGTAGTAAAAAAATCGCCCGACCAAAAAGAGGCTGGGGACGAAGATCAGCACCGCGATCAGGCCGAAGGTCTGCACCGGCCAGTAAAGGCCGTAGCTGCGCAAGATCACCGGTCCTTGGCGGCGCAGGTACTGGGGGATGCTCTTGAACAGCCGAGAGGGACGGGTCTGCGGGTTGGTGCGGACGACGACGTTCTCGAGCACCAAGCCCGCGTAGCCGGCTTGGATGATCGACTCGAGGGTGTAGGTGAAGCGGTTGTGCGTGAAGAGGGTCTGCAGGGCCTTGCGGTTCATCGCCCGAAAGCCGCTGGTCGAGTCGCGCACCTCGGTGCCCGAGGCGCGACGCACCAGGCGCGAGCCAAAGCTCTGCAGCACCCGCTTGATCCACGAAAAGTGCGGGATCTGATCGGTCTGGCGATCGCCGACGACGATGTCCGCGCGCCCCTCGACGATCGGGAAGATCAGCTTGGCGATGTCCCGCGCGTCGTACTGGTTGTCGGCGTCGGTGTTGACGACGATGTCGGCCCCCAGCCGCAAGCAGGCGTCGAGGCCGGCGGCGTGCGCGGCGGCCAGGCCTCGATTGCGGGGGAAGCGAACGATGTGGTGCACCCCCTCGGCCGCCGCGATCTCGGCGGTGCCGTCGCTGCTGCCGTCGTCGATGATCAGCACCTCGATCGAGCTGATGCCGGGCAACTCGCGGGGCAGGGCCGCCAAGGTGGCGGGCAGCTGCTCGGCCTCGTTGAGGCAGGGGATCTGGATGAACAGTCGCACCCGAATCAGCTTGTACCACCCCCGAAGGGGCGCATCAGCCGGCGGGGGCCGGCTGCGGCGCGCTGGGCCAGCCGTCCGTCCAGTGCAGCTCGCGCGCGCTCCAGTCGACGCGACCGTGGCGCGTACGCCCCTGCGAGTCCGTCCAGGTAAAGGCGTGCGTGGCCTTGGGGGCGGCCGGGTCGAAGGCGGTGAGCTCGCCGAGGCTCTCGCCTCGCTGCGCGCGCAAGAGCGCCGGCAGATGCGAGACGAATTCTTGGCGAGACTTCGCGTCGTCCCAGGCGATGGTCCAGTCGAAGGCGAGCTGGCCGCTCGCGTCGTGCCACACGCGGATCTGATCGCCGTTCCATCCCGAGGCGGCCGAGATTGCGGTGCGCTCGTCGAGGCCCTCTTCGATCAACAAGATGCGGACCAAAAGCTCGCCCAAGCGATCGGGCGGGTCCGAAGTCCAGGCGGCCGCGGCGGCCTCGGGCAGGGGCGGCCTCGTCGCGACGGCGACCGAGGCAAAGCCCTCACCGGACTTCAGCTTCTCGGGGTGCAAGACCTGCTCGGTCGTCTCCGGGGGCTTGGCGAAGAGCGCATCGATGCGCGCCCAGTCGTAGCCGGCGCCCTCGAAGCTCTCGTACACCGTCATGCCGCCTTGGTTGTAGGGCAGCAGCAGGGTGTAGAAGAAGTAGACGGGCATCGCGCGCAGCTGCTCCATCGACTCGGCCATGCCCTCGCTCATCATCGAGGAGCTGGCGAGCTTGGTGAGCAAGCCGGGGTTGAGCACGTCTTCTCGCGTTTGAGCCG